>JAOAIH010000015.1:0-18801 GCA_026414805.1 Spirochaetota bacterium
GTTACTGAGGGAAAACTTTTGCTTTTTGATGGACTGTCCATGAAATTTTCATCTATCATTCTTGAAAAAAATCCATCATGTAAAGTTTGCAGGGCATAAAATAAGGCTGCTTCTTTAAAAGCAGCCTTTCATGTTTCTTGTTACAATGGGCGATAGTTACTGTGGATTAGTTACTTCAAATTATTTACTCTTTGCCTGCTTTATATTCAACTGAGCTATCGCCAACTTTGAAAGAGGGATTGCATACGGTGAACATGATACATAATTTAACCCCACATTCATACAGAATTCGATGTTATCGGGGTCAGCACCGTGTTCGCCACAAAGTCCCATGGTTATATCAGGACGTGTGAGCTTGCCGCGTGTAGCTGCAATTTCAATGAGTTCTTTCACCTCTCTACCCAGCACCTTGAAGGGGTTGTTGGGAATCAGGTCGTACAGCGAATAGCTTGGGAAAAACGAGTTGATGTCATCACGTGAAAGACCATATGTTGTCTGTGTAAGATCATTGGTACCAAAACTGAAGAACTCTGCATACTGTGCAATCCTACCAGCACCTATCGCAGCAGCAGGAAGTTCAATCATTGTGCCCACTTCATATTCTAAATCATCTACCCCATATTCTTCAACAACTTCATCTTTGATATCGCGTATTCCCTTCACAGTTTTGCCTTCAATCTTTTTACCATTCTTGATAAACTTAATTTCTGTTTCAGTCATGACAATAGGAATCATAATCTCAGGAACAACATTGATGCCTTCTTTTTTCAGCATGCAAGCTGCTTCAAAAATTGCTCTGCACTGCATTTCGTAAATTTCAGGATAGGTTATAGCAACACGGCATCCTCTGTGGCCAAGCATGGGATTCATTTCAGAAAGCTCCTCGCAACGTGCACGGATTTCAGCATCGGACATGCCTTTCTTTCGTGATTTCATGTACTGAATGAATTCTTTCATGCTGTCTTCTGTGCGCGGCAGGAATTCATGTAACGGTGCATCAAGCAATCGTATGGTCACAGGATGACCCTGCATAATCTTGAACAACTCATAAAAGTCACCACGCTGCATGGGCTTGAGTTCATCTAGTGCTTTACGGCGTTCGGCTTCAGTTTCTGCAAGTATCATCTCCCTGAATTTCATGATACGCTTTTCATTGAAGAACATGTGTTCCGTGCGGCAAAGTCCAATGCCGTCAGCAAAGAACATCTTTGCCACTTTAGCATCACGTGGTTGATCTGCATTTGCGCGAACATCAAAATCTTTAATAAAATTTTGTACTATCTTTAAGAAATCAATTAATCCGTTCTTTTCAAAATCAGGCTCTATCAAACCTACCTTATCAAGGTAAAGGGTTGGTGGTTCATAGTATGGTACATTGATTGAAACATAATCACCTTCTTTAACGGTTTTTCCTGCCAATGTGAACGAATTTCCCCGTATCTTCATCTCAGGCTGAACCATGGCAACTTTGCCTAAACTACGTGCAACAACCGGCGCATGCGATGAAAAACCACCCTCAGAAGTAATAACACCACGTGCAACCTCAATAGCCTTCACATCCTCAGCATAGGTTGCCGGCATAACAAGTATAAGATTGGTATCGCCGCCGTGCATAACCGCTCGCTTATATTCCTCAAGCAACTTTTCGGTTGAAAAGAATACCCTACCAATGGCTGCACCTGTTGAACCTGCAATTCCGCCTTTAATTGACTTCACATTTTTTGTAGTTCGCGGATCAATGACAGGATGAAGTAGTTCATTAAGCTGGCTTGGTTTTATTGATTCAATCAAAAATTCTGGTGTGACAACTTTGCGTGTATGCAGGTCAAGAAGCGTCTTAATATGAGCTTGAGTTGACTTTTCATCAACTTCACGCTGCTCAATAAGCCAGAAATTTCCTTCTTCAATGGTAAATTTAATGTTACGTATTTCTTTAAAGTTATCTTCCACTTTCTTTGCTATCTCAACTAACTTATCATAATATTTTTTATCAATTTTAGCAATATCTTTGGGTACACCCCGGTCAACATCAAATTCATTTTGCAAAAATTCGCCCTGAATCAGTGGATCACCTGTGATAATATTTCGCGTAAAGTAATTACCTGCATACGAATTTTGCCCAAAGTTACCATACACCATAGCCTGGATCATAATTGACAGGGAATTGTCAACATCAATGTCCGAATCACAATATTTTGCGGCAGCACCTTTAAGTATGAGCCCTAACTGATCATACACATCTTCGCTGAATTTATCACCAAGAAATTTTTTATATTTTGCTACAACGTCTTTATATTCCTTTGCTTTGGCATTTTTAGGTAGCTTCCCTTCAAGTTCATCCAGTTCCTTTTCGTCTATGCCATAAATCTTTGATGCAATACTTCTGAGTAAAAAGCGGTATTCACCCCATGCAAAGTCCTCTCCAGTAAATTTTGCAAAACCGGTAACAATAGTATCATTTAATCCAACGTTATGAATTGAAGGAAAAAACGGTACATTCAAATCAGAACTCAAAACAACTTTCAAAAGCAACGGCTTATCGCTATCGCCATACCCTTTTTTCATGTCTTTTTCTATTTTATCAATATAGGTCTTTATCAGCTGTTTCACATTGACCTTTGGCAATTTCATGGTTAAATCAGCATCTATAATGAATCCAGGAGCTATCGGCAAACCCATTTTAGCTAAATCAACCGCCCTGCGGCCTCTAATACCAAGTTTTTTATATTGCTTATCATCAACACCAGTAAAATCCTTATTGAAAAAAACTATATTTTCCATACAACCCTCACTGTTTTAATTTGTTTCATTGTATATTAAAAAAGATTTAATACTTTTCCAACAGCAATTTTCAAAAACTGTTCAAACCTTGGCGAAGCACCTTCAAACAGATACTTTTGCAATTTGGATACATCCCTGATATTTTCGCCAACTACCTGGAAAAAGATGGGGTCGCCATGTTTTACTTTACCCCATTTGAACAATGAATTGATATCATTAATCTTCTCACCCTCATGAAAGATTAACACATCAAGGTCAGGATGTGAAACCTTAAAACTTTCAATAATACGCTTCCACGCTTCAACGTTGCCATTATGGAAAAGCTCATTGGTAACGGTAACGGCATATTTTGGTGTCATATTCTTTTTACCCGCAGCAGCAACAGCAGCTGGAGTTGGCTTTTTGACTTCTTTAACGGCAACAGTTTCATCAATAAATTCTTTGTTGATAAACACATCCTTGCCGGCAATCATTTCCTCAAGAGCAGTAATGGCTTCTTTTTCAACTTTTGGATTGGCTTCTTTTTTCTTTTTTGCGTAAATAACCATCAGCTGGTCACGGACTATTTCTCTGACCCTTTCCCAGTGTGCTGCATTTTTTGGATTAATACAAATTGGCTCACCATTAACATTGAAATACACTATAACAATATCCATTGCAGTCCATTTTGAGGTTTCTTCATTTATCTTGCTGAAATCGCTCATAGTAACAGGCACATTATACGAATCAAAGCTATACTGGTATTTATCTCGCAGTATTGCTCCAACCATAGGCAAAACCTGGTCCACTATTAAATCCCCTTCTGCAAGCATGATATTTACTACATCAGCAAAGTTTCTGCCACTTTCAACCTCATCAACGACATCATTAACGCTGAAAAAATGATTTAACGCTTTGTTAAAATTAGCTTTGGTAGCTAAAGAATAGAATGTTGTTTCCATGGATTTCCCTCTTCTTTGAAATAGTAATTATGAATGAACTTAATAGCAATAGTTATATATAAAATAATCAAAATTAAAATATTTTTTTGATTTTTTCACTATTTTGGTATTATACAATTATAAGGATTGTTTTACAAGTATTTTTTTATTTTTATTGGCGATAGTTACCTGCATTACAGGTGTAAATAAGTATTTATTTATTGACAAAA
The DNA here is from genome assembly GCA_026414805.1 of Spirochaetota bacterium. Classification (NCBI taxonomy): domain Bacteria; kingdom Pseudomonadati; phylum Spirochaetota; species Spirochaetota bacterium. Next base: position 3,932 of record JAOAIH010000015.1, read on the forward strand.
ACAGCATATTGGATAATCTGTCGCCATCAAAAGCGGGTGTAGTTCAATGGTAGAACTTCAGCCTTCCAAGCTGATAGCGTGGGTTCGATTCCCATCACCCGCTCATTTCTTTCTTATAGATTAACCGCTATTCCTCTATTCTTTAAATACTGTTTAACCTGCTTTACCGTAAATGTCCTGAAATGAAAGACTGATGCAGCAAGCAGTATTTGTGCTTTGCCTTCTACCACTGCTTCGTAAAAATGTTCCAGCATACCGGCACCACCTGAAGCAACAACAGGAACATTAACAGCCTCAGCAATTGCCCTTGTAAATGGGATATCATAACCCTTTAATGTCCCATCACCATCCATACTTGTGGGAAGCAGCACCCCTGCACCACGCTTTTGGCATTCTACAGCCCATGCAACTGCATCTTTTCCTGTTGCTTTGGTGCCTCCAGCAACCACCACCTCAAAACCAGAAGGAAGTGTGCTATTACGCTTCCCGTCTATAGCTATAGTTATGGTATCCGAGCCAAAACGCTTTACAGCTTCATCAATGAGGTCGGGATTTTTTACCGCAGCACTATTCATTGAGACTTTTTTAGCACCAGCTTCAAGCACCAGCTCAATATCTTCAATACTGCCTATTCCGCCACCAACTGTCAAAGGTATCGTTATGGAACTGGCAACGTTTTTTACCCATTCCAGTCGTGTTTTGCGGTTTTCAACGGTAGCAGCAATATCAAGCATTGCAAGCTCATCTGCACCCTCACTCTGATAAAACACCGCATTTTCAACCAGATCCCCTGCATCTTTAATATTGACAAAATTTACACCCTTGACAACTCTCCCTTCCTTCATGTCAAGGCATGGCATAATTTTTATTGTTTTCATAATTTTCCCTTTTACAAAAATATAACAAAGTACTCAACTACTAAGATAATCTATACAGCCACGTCAAGTTAAAAAATGTTATTGCACACTACCGGTTTTTATCCAGCGTACGACAATGGTAACTATCTCATTAAATGTCTCAGTATTGTTGTTTTGATTGGCGATAACATCAGCATCTCCAATCACTAAAAGATTTTTGCTGGCATACATAAAACCTATATTGTCGTAATCGTTTGGTTGGTATAATGGGATACCGTCATTGATAATCTCTAAACCAGGATGGCTTGTCTCACCCCACAGTGATGAAGGTACACGCACAAGAACACCAGCATTTCCTTTTTTGCTAAATCCTGCAAGCGTGTGAAAGTAAAGCGATTGTTTTTTATAGGGAATCACCACATCAAAAAAATTTTGATCACCATCAGTTACAAAGCAAGGGAGAATTTCCAGGTTACTATCGCCCAAAAAAGAATAGAACGGTGGGTTTAACGCACCCAACCCAAGCAGGCGTTTTCCCCACACCGAAGCTGGAAGAAGTTTTTGATATGGTTCAATAAAAATAATGTTACGTTTAGTGCTATTGAGAGTACAATCGCTTTTTGGAATAACAATTATATTAATTGATGTATCATTAGCAACTGATGGAATTTTTTCTGTTAATTTAGTAATAAAGTGCTGCACACCTGATGGCGAGCTGTCAATGCCCACACACGAGTTGAAAACATCAAAACACGGTGCGTGCGCAGTATATTTGACGGTTTGAGATAAACGTTTTTCCAGAAGCCATTCTATGCAGCGTAAAAAAAAATTTTCATTATCGCCAGCACTAATGCCAACCTTGCTATCACCATTCCAGAGCATTTCGCTGTCACCAAGCACTAGCATTTTGCCTTTGCCATACCTACAGCCGGCTGCAATCACCGCATCAGTTTCATCATCGCGCAATAATACATCAAATGAATCATTGTTACCCAATAGCGAAGCAGAAAGCATATGTAACACATTTTTCAGTTTAAATTTTTTTGAATATGCTCTGTGATTCAAACCATCAAGTGATGTTATATTCTCATTGTCTTTACCTGCTGCATCGCTCTTGACAGTTATACCAATTTTTTGTGTTACTGCATTTAAATACGTTGCGCTATCGTATATGTTATCGTGTTCGGCAATCACAAATAAAAGGCCACCGCTGTTAACAAAATTGCAGATTGCATCAATTTCCCTGCTATCAAACCGTTGATATTTAGCAACAGAAAGCATCAGGATTGATTTTTGATAGCCTGTAGCAGGCAAAGATGATATACATTCATCAATTTTTTTAAGATTAACCGAAGCAGGGATCCCGTACCGTTTAAGCAGTAAAGCTATATGCGAATACCCACAATATCCATGATCCCATAACCCCCACACATTGTTGTGTGACTGGTCATAGATTAGCTGAGCGGTAAATGGTGTGTAATCTGGAAATTTTTGAGAGCAACTTAAAATAAAAATCAGAACAAAAAGTATTCTTTTCATATAATACAGGGGCGCACAGCAGCGCGCCCCTGTAAAACCATTATTTTCCAACTTTTGGCAAATCATGGAGTGCTTTGTCAATGAGTTCTTTTGGATACTCATAATCTTCCAGCTGCCCTGACAAAAACTTATCATACGAAGCTAAGTCAAAATGCCCATGCCCGCTTAAGTTAAATACAATTGTTTTTTGCTTGCCTTCTTCTTTTGCTTTGTGTGCTTCAATAATTGCTGCCCTTATAGCATGTGATGATTCAGGTGCAGGGATAATCCCTTCAGTCTTTGCAAATAAAATTGCAGCCTCAAAGCATTCTTTCTGGTGCAACGCAACTGCAGAGATTAATCCTTCATGATACAGAAAACTTACAATTGGCGACATCCCATGATAACGTAACCCGCCTGCATGGATTGATGGCGGAATGAATGAATGGCCTAATGTATACATTGGAATGATTGGTGTAAGCTTTGCAACATCGCCAAAATCATAGGTATAAATGCCTTTTGTCAACGTGGGGCATGCTGCTGGCTCCACAGCAATGATATCAATATTCTTGCCATTTATCTTATCCCGTACAAATGGGAATGCAAGGCCAGCAAAGTTTGAACCACCACCAACACACCCTATAACAACATCTGGATAATCATCAACCATTTCAAACTGCTTTAATGTTTCAAGACCAATAATGGTTTGATGCAAACAGACATGATTTAACACGCTGCCTAATGAATAATTAGTGCCTTTATTGGTAGCTGCTTCTTCAACTGCTTCACTGATTGCTATCCCCAAACTGCCGGGGCTTTCGGGATCCTGTTTTAGTATTTCTCTTCCACTGTTAGTAAGGTTGCTTGGGCTTGGTGTTACTGTCGCTCCCCATGTTTCCATCATGAACTTACGGTAAGGTTTCTGTTCATAGCTTACGCGTACCATATACACATGGACATCAATACCAAAGAAATTTCCAGCAAGTGACAGAGCACTGCCCCACTGGCCAGCTCCTGTCTCAGTTGATAATTTTTTAATGCCTTCTTTCTTATTGTAATACGCCTGAGCCACTGCAGTGTTTAATTTATGACTACCTGCTGGAGAAACACCTTCATACTTATAGTAAATATTGGCCGGCGTTCCCAACGCTGCTTCAAGCCTCCTTGCCCTAAACAGTGGTGAAGGCCTCCACAGGCGATAAATGTGTAACACATCTTCTGGTATGTCAATGTATGGTTTTGGGCTTACTTCCTGTTCAATTAACCCCATGGGGAAAATTGCATGCAATTCATCCGGTGTAACCGGTTTGCCTGTTGCTGGGCTTATGGGTGGATCCATAGGTTTTGGCAGATCAGCTAAAATATTATACCATTGCCGAGGCATCTCCTTTTCCGGTAATTGTATCTTTGTTGAATCCTTTGCCATGCTGTCCTCCTTAAATATTAATAATTTGATTATAAAATATTACCCGTACAAATAAAAAGGCTACGGTTGACATATACTATCCGTAGCCTTTTAGGATTTTCGTATATAAATTAATTCCCTCAAGCGCCCGGATATATGTTACCCTGGCGCCACCACCACCAAATTAAAATAGCTGATATGTTAAGTTTACCCATCATTGCGTATATAACTCATATACTATAACAATTTAAACAATGCATGAAATGTGTAACAAATGTCAAGAAATTTTTTAAAGTATCAATACTTATTCTGTTCCATAAAGCTTTTGGGCTCGTGAAACAAGTTTGTCATAAATGCCGTCAAAACCACCATTACTCATGACCACCATCACTGTGTGTGTCCCGTTTAGCCGATTAAATGCTTCATCAACTATTGCATCAACAGTCTCAAATACATGCGCGGGAATGCCCTTGCTCCTTATGTCATGCACTACTCTTTCAATATCAATCTGCTCACTTTGGGGCACCTTATCCAGACGGTATGGCCGTTTCATGATTACGCAATTTGCATCTAAAAATGCAAGTGGAAGCTCATTCTGAAATACATTTCGCCTGCTTGTTGCCGAGCGTGGTTCATACAGCGCAATAATTTTTGATCCCGGATAACGCTGCGATACCTCATACAATACATTCTTTATTGCTGTGGGGTGATGTGCAAAATCTTCAATGATTGTGAGATAGTTACTAGAAAAGAGTATCTCCTGTCTTCGTTTTACCCCTTCAAATGAGTCTATTGCATGAGCTATCGCCTCTTCAGATATCCCAAGGGACAAAGCCATAGCTGCTGCTCCTGCTATGTTATGATAATTAAAATTACCAAAAATTTTGGGTTGAGCCTGAACTATTTTTCCATTCATGGAAATTGTAAGCTTCCCTGCCTCATACTGATACCAACAATCAGCATTAGTTTTCCCATAACTTTTTGTAACCGATAGCGGGCTGCTATTAATTGCGCATAATGGCTGATACATAGCATTATACACAATATGCCCATTAGCAGGAATAATGTTTTTAAGGCGAGTAAACCACAAAATTATCTCGTCTAGATTTTTATAAATGTCAGCATGGTCAAACTCAAGCGAAGTCATGATGCAATGCGTGGGGCGGTATACAATGAATTTTGGGATTTTCTCAAAATATGCGGAGTCATATTCATCAGCTTCAATAACAAAATATTTTCCCTGTCCAATGTTATAATTTTTCCCATAGTTTTTAGGAATACCGCCAATAAAAAACGATGGCTGCATGCCTGCGATATCAAGTATATACGCCAATAGGGATGTTGTGGTGGTTTTACCATGAGTTCCTGCAACGCCAATTACTTCTTTATCCCACAAAAAAAAGTAATATAAGCTTTGAGCCATTGAAAAGTATGGTATGCGCTTATTGAGTACAGCTTCAACTTCAGGATTGCCACGGCTTATTGCATTGCCAATTATAACCATATCAGGGTGTAATTTTTCTACTGTTTCAGAGCAGTATCCTTTGAAAAGCGGTATATGCAATGTTTCAAGTTGAGTGCTTATAGGCGGGTACATATCGGTGTCAGAGCCTGAAACAATGTGCCCCTGCTCCTGCAACATGCCTGCAAGCGCACTCATGCCCACACCACAGATGCCAATCATATGAATGCGCAATGTTTGCTTAAGAAATATATCTTTCATTCAGATAGTCCAGAAATTCATTTTTTTATCTGAACGACAACTATAAAAATACACATTCTCTTGTAAAGATAGTTTTCAATTTTCTTTATAATTCCTTAAATCAGCATTCTCTATGTGATGATATATGTTATAACACGCTGAGTGCGCAGAGCGCTTAGAGAATTTTACCGAATACATTTTCTTCTGTTCTCCCCATCTCTGTATACCCAACGTTCTCTGCGTGATATCATACGTTAACACGCTGAGTGCGTAAAATACTCAGAGAATTTTCCCAGGTACTTTATTTTCCATTCTCCTTATCTCCCCGTACTCAGCGCTCCCTGTGTGATGATATATGTTATGGCACGCTGAGTGCGCAGAGCACTCAGAGTTTTGTACTATGCACACTATCTTCTATTCTCCCCATCTCTCCCCAACTCCGCGTACCCAGCGTTCTCTGCGTGAAATAAATTACAAATAGTATAATTTAAATTCTTGACAGCAAAGCTTGCACCACATATATCCACTATATACCTTTTTAAAAAAGTGAGGGTCCAATGAAATCCAATGTCAAAAGCAAAGACTATCAGGATTTTTTAGATGACCTGAAAGGTTATTATGATAAGCAGGATAAAAAAGAAGAACATTTGCCCGTAGGCATCCGAATTCAAAAAATAAGGGAAATTCAGGGGCTTGGCATCGAACAGTTGGCAACAATGGCTGGTATTGATGCACAGTATCTGCACGATATAGAGTCACTCAAAGTATTTCCAGATTTAGGTACAATAATACGTTTATCAAAAGCACTCAAGATTTCAACCGGACTTATCTTTGATGAGCAATCCGGACTGCCTTATATAGTTATTAGAAAAAATGAAAGGCGTAAAATATCAAGAAATATTTCCGGGAAAAAAGACCATCCCCACTATGAATATCTCTCGTTATCTTCTGGTGTAATTTCACGCCACATGGAATCATTCATTGTAAGGTTAACCAGCAATGTATATTATACACAGGAACTATCGACACATGAAGGTGAAGAATTCCTCTACGTCCTTGAAGGAGCAATGAAAATTAAGCTTGCCGATAAGGAAGAAACCCTCTATGCAGGTGATAGCATCTTTATATCACTCTACAATCCCACACACATTAAAAAGCATAAGCCCAAAGCCTGCAGTGCTTTTATCAGTTGTATACACAGGGTAAAAAAGTATCACTACCGCATCACTGTCAATTGCATTGTCTATTGTAATGACAAAATAAAGGCCATTATCTGGCTACTATCGCCTATAGGCATATTATCTTCGTAAAACCCAGCGATAAACCACAATATTAAGCGCTTTCTGTATTGAATTGACGATGAACAAAAACGCATCTCGCACATCAAACATGGGGCTAGGCATTCCATACAGAAGTGACACGGGAATAAACAAATTGCGGGCACCAATAGGACAACCTTTTATTCGCAAAACCCTTTTTGCAAGTAGCTTGCCTTCAACTTTTGTACAATCCCCCACCAAAAGCACACTCCCACCGGGAATAACTACATCACCTTTGTATATTCCTGTTACGATAGCTCCTTTTTTAGCTTTTTTCAGCGAGCCAGGTCTACGCTTTTCAATGGTACCAAGGCACCCTTTTACAGCAGCCTCGCATCCGCCGTCGCAAATAATATCAGTATTGGGAGCATAACCCGAATAAAATTTCAAAGGCGTGTCAAGCTCCTGCAGAACCTGAAATAGCCTGCTTTGACCTTTTGGTTTTCTACGCAGTTTGTCAATATCAACATCGCCACTTATTGCAATATCCTTAATATTACACGATCCATATCCACGTTCGGCTGCAAGGCGTAAATGCAATACATCCTGGGGGCGATAGTTCATAATATAGGCTGCTACCACATCACATGCCAGCGGATCATTTGAAATCAGAAGAGCTCCTAGTCGCACCGGATATGGTGCTGATTCAAATCCATAGGTGATGTCAATTGCATCCGATACAACCAGGTCGGGATAGCCTGCTTCCAGCAAATCTACAATTTTTTCGTGTATGCGATAGTCATGATATAACATTCTTTCCTTATGTGTGAGTATTCCAATATTTAATTTCAAGGCATTGGTGATTGATGCAAAGATATGATATTTTAATTTTGGCATCCATATCTTGAAATTGGCCTGTGCAATATATGTTGAAAGGTCAATTTCCTTATGCCATTTAGCTTTTGATAATTTGACTCTAGTGACTGGATGCTCATTCAAATCTATTACTGGGACATTAAGCTTTTGTGCAAGATCAAAATACCCCGCTTCTTTTAAAAATAACCGTGAAGGAATTCCATATCCGCCGGATTCACCTATAGTAATATTGTTAATACTATTCTGTCTCAATACATTCACCATTGCCTCAATGACAGCTGGGTGCGTGTATGAATTGAATATATACTGTTTATTTGCTGTTACAACGTTTGGTTTAATAAAGACCGTATCTTTCAGCTGTATTTTCAGATCTTTGATGGATTTAATAATAATACCTTCAATCTTTTGTACATCATATTCTTCACACTGTTTTACTATCACCTTTGGCTTTTTCATAATGATACCCTCAAAGATTATATTATAAAATATTGTATATATATTTGTCACTGTTATACTTATTGTCAATTATAAATAATTTATTTTTCACTGCAACACAAAAGATCATCCTAAACCTTGATCCAGGATCTATAACATTACTAAAGGGAAGATTCCGGGTCACGCCCGGAATGACAATTGTGGAAAAGTCATCCTGAGCTTGTCTCAGGATCTATGACACTACTAAAGGGAAGATTCAGGATCACGCCCAAAAATGACGGAGGTAATACAATTATAGAAGTCCTAATTCTTAGAAAAATGTTTCACCAATAAAACCTGATTGCCTTTTTTATTGAATCTCACCTCATCAAAAATATTAAATGCCATCCGCAATCCTCTTCCGTGGGCTAACATATCTTCATCTACAGTATTCTGTATTTTTTGTATTATTTCCCTGTAATTAAAACCGTTGCCTTCATCTTCTATCTTATACATTACCTTATTTGAGTTTAATAAAAATTCTATTGTTACCTTTTTGTCTTTATAATTGGGGTCTTTTTGCCTGCTTAAGATAAACTCCAGATAATTCCCGTTTGCAGTAGCCCTTGTCTTTTCCTCAAAGCTGATGTTTAAATTTCCGTGTTCAATTGCATTAATAATAATTTCACGCAGCCCCAGTTTTATTGCTAATGTAGTCTTTTTATCAATATATTTTGGCAAATTGAGAACAAGCCGGTTACAGATTTCCTCAGCTGCTATTAAGTAATTGCCTATTGAAAGCCTCATCTTTTCGGCTTCTACATATTTTAGCAAGGTTTCATCCAATACCGACGTTGCCTTCATCAAAATTTCATTCCTGTCATCTATTGTAATATGTTCCATCCTTATGTTATACTCTTTTGGTTCATACGTACCTCGTGATTTTAACTGTATTTTAAGATTAACTGGTTTGCCTTCATTAAACAGCATATTTATTTTTTCTTTTATGATTTGTAGCGTAAGGTCACTCTCGCCTTCGGGCAAATACAACAGGTCATAAAAGCTTGTAGTAGATTCCCTCCCTTTGTGTAGTGCAAGCTGGTCATACGCAGCTCTATTTGCAGTAGTAATAGCTAAATTTGAATCAAACGAAATGATGCAATCGTTTGTACCCTCAACAAGAAAACGGTATTTCTTTTCTGAAATGCTTATAATCTTATGAGCTATCTCCAGTTCCTGGGCATAGCTTATGAACATGCGGGTTACTGACGACATGAAAAATACAATTGCAAGTGTAATACCAAGGCTAAATCGCGAAAAGTACACATTGGGGAAAAAATCATAAAAGACATGGGTGTGGACATGCAATGTATCAATAGCAGCACCTGCAAATGCACTCACAAAACCCAATGAGGGGAATAATAGATATTTATAATTGCGCTGAACAAACATATCAGCAATAACAGCTATGGTACTGTAAACTATATATATACCCAGAAGCACATCGCGTATGGCATAAAGAATTCCTTCTTGCCCTCTTCCATAATCTGCCTCATAATGCAGCCATGTACTCTTTGGGGTTGTTAGTGAGATAAATAGGTCAGGATAAATATATGCGCATAATGTTGCCAGTAGTGCGTATGATAAGCCTACATATGCTAACAGTGTATTAATTTTATACCAGCGTTGGTTCAATATAAGCAATTTATTTAAAGAATAAGGAAGAGCAAAGAGATAGAAAAGCCCGGCAACCTGTTCCAAGCGGTGAAAGTGAACAGAAACAGCGCGATTATGAAGCCAACCGCCAAAAGCCAATATCATTGTCTCACTACCAACAAAAAGCATTCCTAAGAAAGCAAAGAATGCAACCGAAAAATAGAGCGAATTTTTATATCGCCAGTACATATAGACATATAAAATAAAACCACCTAACAGTATTCCAAAGCATACCGGTGGTAATAAGAATTGAACCAGGCTTACAGGTACTTCAAAACTCATACTCTTCCTTTGGTTTATTTTTTATTTAACTTCAAATCTCACCATTGTAACAATGTTATTGGTGGACAGGATTATGTCAAAATATTTATCTGGTTCCAGATACGTAATGCGGGTGCGCCCATCATTCAATGCTACTTCTTCTTCTGGCGTTCCCATAATTTTGATAACCTGTTCTTTGGTCATTCCCATACTTATATTCCTTATCTTTCCTCCCTTCCATTCGGGATAAAACAATACTTGGCGTATCATTTCCCTGTGGAATACAAATCCAAACTGAAGATAATCAAATATGATATAATCTTCTTCTTTAGTAGGTCCTCTGTCAATATGCATTTTGATTGGAACGCCATATTTGCAAAAAACCTTTGAGTGTCGCGCACCAAGCTGATCAATTAATTCATCTGCTGATGGTGTTTTGTCTGCTGCAATAAATAGCAGGGCTACTGCAACAACGGCTACTATGCCCAATGCACGCTTCATATAAAGCCTCCTAAAAAATTAATGATGTAAATCACATTTTATATGTTTGCCATACACAATAATTAAAAGCAAGAGATTAATTTTTTTTTGCCGATAGTTACTGTTAAATAAAGCTATAGATGAGCTAATTCCCAATAACTATCGCACAAAATTTTTTAAATAAATTAGTCTTGACTAATTATATTATGTTAATTAAATTGTAATTGAGGCTACAATATTATTACATAGAAATATCCATATTGCTATGAGAATGAAAAAACGCGATAACCACATCAACGTCAATACACATCAAAATATGGGCAATGATACTGTCCTTTCGCCCAATATGGAAGATTACATGGAAAACATCTCAATGCTTTTGAAAGAGCACGATGTTGTTCGCGTAAAGGATATAGCAAAAAAACTCAACATAAAGATGCCAAGTGTAACCGCCGCTTTGCAAAAACTCAAAGATAAAGGCCTTGTTGATTATGAAAAATATGGACATGTTCAGTTAACAACCAAAGGAAAAGAAGTAGCCGATAGTATTTATGAAAAGCATTCATTTCTTACAGAATTTTTTAAAGACATTTTAAGCATGGATACAAAAAAAGCGGAAGAAGAAGCCTGTAAATTAGAACATCATTTAAGTAGTGACGCTAGTAATAGAATGCAGCGTTTTGTGGAATTTTACAAGCAGGAACAGCGTGATGGGCAGCAATGGATTACAAGGCTTGACAGCGCACTTGAAGAAAAGCGATTAAGCCAACTGAAAGAGGGTGAAAAGGCTGAAATAGTGCGGATTTTGGGAAGCGGGCCATTGAAAAAGCGCTTGTTAGAAATGGGCTTCAGAAAAGGTGAAATCATTCATGTTATAAAATATGCACCATTAAAAGATCCCATTGAAATATCACTAAAGGATTTTTTATTATCAATTCGTGTTGAAGAAGCTAATTCCATTATTGTAAAACCACTGAAAAACTATGACTAAAAAAAGCATAACCATTGGTCTTATTGGTAATCCTAATTGTGGCAAAACAACTCTTTTCAATGCGCTCACCGGTGCACGACAGAAGGTTGCAAACTGGGCAGGTGTTACCGTTGAGCGAAGGGAAGGTTTTTTCCATCATAAAGGCTACTCTATAAAAGTTGTAGACCTACCGGGCGCCTATAGCCTCACCTCATTCAGTATGGAGGAATTGATAACACGAAATTTCATATTTAATGACAAACCTGATTTCATTGTCAATGTTGTTGATGCTGGTAACTTAGAACGCAATTTGTACCTCACCACTCAATTAATTGACATAGAAGCACCAGTTATTATTGCTCTCAATATGATAGATGAAGCCTACGATAAAGGACTTACTATCAACACAGAAAAATTGAGCCAATTATTTTCCATGCCTGTTGTTCCTACTGTGGGAACTAAAAATATAGGCATTGAACAGCTGAAAGATAGTATAGTCGAAAGCTTTGAGAAACAATTAATCCGCCGAAAAATTGTAATACCCTATGGGAATGACATAGAACAGGCAATTCAAACCTTACAAACACTTATTGATAAAAATGTTACTGAATACCCATCACGCTGGTTAGCAATAAGCTTAATTGAAGGAGATATCGACGCTGAAAACAAATGTAAACATTTGCCCGATTCACAAGAAATTATTAAAACCGCATCATACATTCGCAGCAAACTATCTGCTATTTTTAATGATGACCTTGAGACAGTTTTTTCGGATATGCGCTATGGCTTTATAAGCGGTGCGTTAAAAGAAGCAGTACATAGAAAACCTGTTAAGCGTTACGATATAACTCAAAAAATTGACTCCTTTGTATTAAACAGGTATATTGGCTTTCCATTACTCTTTATCATTCTTTTTATCTTATTCCATTTGACTTTTATACTTGGTGAATATCCCAAAAAGCTTATAGAATTAGCTGTTCAATGGATAAGTAACCTTTGTGCACATTTATTACCTCCCGGACAATTGCAAAATCTTGTAGTTCAGGGAATTATTGGTGGTGTTGGGAGCGTCATAGTATTTTTGCCCAATATACTAATATTATTTTTGGGCATAAGCTTCATGGAAGACAGCGGGTATATGGCGCGTTCAGCGTTTCTGATGGATAAAATCATGCACAGTTTAGGGTTACATGGCAAATCGTTCATTCCTCTGGTAATGGGTTTTGGATGTAATGTACCAGCTATTATGGCAACCCGTTCTCTGGAAAATAAACGTGATCGTATACTTACAGTGTTGATTAATCCATTCATGAGTTGTTCTGCAAGGTTACCAGTATACATCCTTTTTGCAGGAACATTTTTCCCACAACATGCAGGTTTCATTATTCTTTTTATTTATGCATTGGGGATATTATTAGCTTTTGTTTCGGCAAAAATTTTTAACAATACTATTCTCAAAGGAAAATCCACTCCATTTGTTATGGAATTACCACCTTACCGCATGCCTACTGCAAAGACCATATTGATTCACATGTGGGATAGAGCTTCTAGCTACTTAAGAAAGATGGGCGGCATCATTTTAGCCTTTTCAATTATTATCTGGGTATTAAGTGAATATCCAAAACCTCATCATATAGAACAGGATTACAATTCACGCATCAAAAAAGTACACCATGAATATAAAATTTCTTTATCTCAGATACAAAAAGCAAATTACGATGCACAACAGGTTCAACAAATACATAAAAAATACTTGGAACTTATTGACGATCTGGAAATTCAAAAACGCCAGGAAATGGTAAAATATACATTCATAGGCCAAATTGGCCTGGCTCTATATCCATTATTACAACCTCTAGGTTTTAACTGGCAGATGGGCGTATCTCTTACAACAGGTTTTGTAGCAAAAGAGGTTGTAGTCAGCACTATGGGAGTTTTATATCATGCAAATGATGACAATCAAAGCTTGTCAAAAAAACTTATCAATCCACGATATGGGATAACACCTGCAAGTGCGCTTGCATTCATGATATTTGTTATGATATACATTCCCTGCCTTGCAACAGTAATAGCCATTGCCAGAGAAATTGGCCCTCGATGGGCAGTATTTTCAATTTTTTACCAGGTTTTTGTAGCATGGTTAGTGAGTTTTGCAGTATATCATTTAGCACGATTAATCATCTAACTGCTCACCTTTTCTGAATCTATGCTGAATATTCTTAATTTTGACTGTATCCTTTTTGCAAGCAATTTCCCTTATATAGCCATTAAAGTAGTAAATGCAATGGTTTCTTATGGTATTCTTTTAATACATCTTCTTCAGTGTGATATATATAGTCTTTTTCTTTACTTTCAGAACTCACCTTTCAAATTCTCTACATAATCCAGCATGCTAAATAACCTTTATCATCTTTAAAAAATCCTTTACCTGTCTTTCATATTCTTCTCTGTTTACCACAATTGACTTGGAATGTGTAGCGCCAGGACAAATCCATATTTTTTTTGTGCCTGTATATGTATTGTATAAACGCTTAGCATGCTCAACAGGGATATCGGTATCATCACCTCCATGGATAAAAAATACCGGTGCTGTAATATTGTTAACTACTGAAATTGGCGATATCTCTGAAAATAGCATTGCTCCCCGCAACCTGCTCACTATACTTGCTGCATGCAACAATGGAAATGCAGGCATGCCAAAATCTTTCCTAAGCCTGTACGATAGTAGTTCCGGTAAATCAGCCATTGCCCCATCAACAATATAGAAACTGCATCTAGTATCAGTCGCTGCATATAATAAACATATTGCCGACCCCATTGACTCCCCATGCAAACCTATGATGCTGTTACTACCGTGTTTTTTTGAAACCCAGTCCACACATGCTTTAACATCATATTTTTCAAATTTGCCAAATGTAGTGTTGCCTCCACCGCTTTTACCATGAAACCTGCTGTCAAAAAGTAATGCATTAAATCCTAATGACCTGAAGATTTCTAAATATTTTATATCGCCCATAAGAGTATATGTATGCCCATGAACAAAAATAACTGTTTTATTTGAACCTTTAGGTATATACATAGCATGCAATCTATAGCCGTTGGGGGACTCGATAAAAAATTCTTCTTTTGGCAGGCTTTTATAATACTGTTCAGTAAATCTATTACATTTTAATTCATTCTTGTATGTTTCATCATAATTCCATACTTTTGGTGTAATTACCATACTGGAAAAATAATAACCGGCAATCGATAGTAATACAATGATTGAGCATATAATAACAACAATGATTACAATAATTAAGTAGATTTATTGTAGAAAATTGTGCAAAGTTATGAATTTTATAAAAACTATTGATATTTTAATATAGAGTTGTTATATTATTTATGGCTATATGATTGAAAGGGGTTAATT
>JAOAIH010000015.1:18811-50441 GCA_026414805.1 Spirochaetota bacterium
TGCTTTTGTACCGTGTAATTTTGCCAAAAGCAACAACTTTACCGATTTCAAAGGAGACAGATTCACAAGCTTAAGAGGATTCACCTTCATGAGCTTAAACATAGCAGCTGCAGATGCAGCTAAGTCATTACATTGCCCACTGATATATACGTTACGCTTGCCTAATCTTTTAACAAGAGTATCATAGGTTTCTTCTATAGCACAATGACCTGCAACCAGTACCGGTGTTTTTATTTTTTCAATTAGACTTTTATCATGGCCTTTCCCAATAACAAGGTTCCACCCACCTTTGCCATCATAATCATTATATAATACCTGTAATAACGTTAACGGATTATTGCGGCACCCTTCCTTACAGCACAATTCTTTACCCATAACAATATTCACATCAGGAGGAAAGCTATCAAATAAATCTGTAGGATAGCGCTTTTTAAATTCCTTAAGGCTGCCATCAATTTTAATATTTTTACTACTTTTAATACCCTTTGCCAAACCCTTTTGCAATGCAATATGAAGATGGGGCACATCCTTAACATCGAGACCAAACACTTTTGCACCAACTATATCTGTGGCTACAACATTGTCACCAGCTATCAAGACTTTAAATGGAATAACACATTTGTCCGCTAATTTAGTTGCAGGATAATGCCCATAAATTGTCCCTTCTATTCCTTCGATTAACGTAAAATCTGGCTGCACATACCCAAGTATATCTACAAGTTTATAGTGTAGATTGTAGTTATGGTCATATCGCCTGTCATTATGCCGGGGAAAAGCCCATTGATTCTTTACACCTAGTGTGACAATAGCCATTGAGTGCGTCTTTAGTTTTGGAACATTAATATATAAATTTTCATCTCTGCCATAAATAAGCTTATCAACAACAGTTGCTGGCATTTCAAATTTTGTTAAATCATAACCAAGCGGATTGAACTGTGATGAAGACTTTCCTTTAAATTCATATACCACTGATGTATCTTCATCAAGGTAGAGTGGTTTTGCACCTGTTTTACGGCATATATCAGCATAACCTGTTATTTCAAATACAAGACGTGTAATATTACATTGAGTAGAATTTTCCATTATATAAACATTCCTTGCTCCTGCTTCAAACCAATATTGAACCACGGCATCAACAACTTCAGGTCGGGTGAAGCAATACGGTTTACCATCAATGCCGTTTGGCTTTATATATACATCTTTACTGCTTTTAAGCAGCTTTGCTCCGCCAGCTTTATCAAAAATCTCTTTCACAGTTGCAAAAATTTCTTGGCGCAATTGGTTGTTTAGTGGCTTGAAAACAGTGAAGCTTTCATTTTGATGGGGTGATTTGAGTTTACGAACATATACAGTTGTCATCACATTCTCCTAAATAAATATATTATTTCACATACTCAGCCATTCCTAAATTGATTAGGGATCTCATTTTGGGCTCATGAATCCTGAGTCAAGCTCAGGATGATTTTTTGTTAAAAGAACCTAAATTAATCCTTAAAATAAATTCAGGACAAGGTCCAGAATAATCTTCCATACATGTATTTTCATTTTATAGTATACTACATTATTTTAGTCAATGTAATTTGTACTAAATTATAATCTTCAACATAATATCCAGTAACTATCGCACATAATAAAACCTTAACGATAACTTCTTTTTTATAAATAATTAATACATTGACACTTTTATTTTTTTAATGTATAGTTAGTGAGATATTATCGACGGCAATACAACTATGCATATAAACATTTACACACTGGAAGAGATATACAAAACCTATGAAAACATTGAAGACCACCTTTCAACTAGACAGATAATACGGCGTTTTTCACAGAATAAAAATGATATCCGTGTGCTTACATTAGAACACTGCAACCTGAAGCACTGCAAAAATATTCTTGACTTAGGTTGTGGGTATGGTTTTTTTACTGAAGCATTGAGTAATAGAATAAATCCGCAAGCACATATTACCGGAATTGATGTCATTGGTGGAGAAAATAAAAAAATGTTTCTTTCCACCTGTGCGCAAAGTGGCTACACTGCAACATTTATTGAAGACTCAGCAAATGTCATAACCGAATTTCCTGATGCATCGTATGATTGCATTATTGCTAGCTACTCACTTTATTTTTTTCCACAGCTCATTGAGGATATTGCCCGTATACTCAAAAATGACGGCACTTTTATTGTACTTACTCACAGTGAAAACACTCTTGAACAAATAACAAAACTATTTATGGAAAGCATTCACCATATCATAATGGAGGGCGATAGCTCATTACATATAGTCAAATTGTTTCAAGCATTCTCTGCTGAAAATGGATTTACAAAATTACAACCACACTTTGATCACATCACCTACATACGATATCCAAACAACCTGATATTTAAATCACATGATATTAATCATTGTATAAGTTACATTCAGAAAAAGCAATATCTCTTTTTTAAAGACATTGCATCTCTTGACGTGGATGAATATAATGCATTAATAGAAGATTTTTATAACCGGTTGCGGTGGCATGCTTCATCATATAGCCAGTTTGTTGTTAATAAAGATGATGCCATTTTTATTGCCAACACACCAAGGCGTAAGGAAACCACATCATGAAGAAAAAACGCGTATATTGCAGTTATTGCGGCGCTCCTGTTACTGTGCGGTTCATAGATGAAAAGTATCGCGACTTCTGTGAAAGTTGTAAAACTACATTTTATGAAAATCCTCTTCCCGTTGCATCATGTATTGTCATTAATGAAAAGCGTGAAGTGTTGCTTGTGCAGAGGAAAAATGATCCCTACAAAAATATGTGGTGCCTACCTATCGGTTTTGCTGAAACCGGTGAATCAATTGAACAGGCAGCTTTACGTGAATTAAAAGAAGAAGCAGGCGTTACAGGCCAAATTGTACGTATAATAGATGTAGATACTGTTTCAAACTATTTCTATGGGGATCTTGCTATCATCACATTTGAAGTAAAACAGCTATCACATGAAGTAAAAGCTGGTGATGATGCACTGGATGCAAAATTTTTCCCTCTTACTAATTATCCACCGCTTGCATGGGAATCAAATGAAAAAGCTATAAAGCGATTTATAGAAATATATAAAGATGTATGGTCAATGATAGATTCACTAAACATAATCCACCCCACCATTGCAACACATCATGATATTCCCCAAGAGAAATCAAAACAGTATCAATTAATTTCCACTATTATTGCTAGCATGATTGAGTCAGAAATTGAAGTATTTCATGCACTATGGCAAAATGAAATTCCCAAATATAATGATAGCAATTATTTGCTTTTGCTTTCTATTCATCAAAAGGCATTAGAAACTATTAAATTATGGCTCACCAGAAGCAGAGTTTGGAAAAATTTCAGAGAATTTACTACCATAGGGATGCAATTAAAAAAACATAATGTACCCTTAAAGGATATATTGACTGCAATAGCTATAAGCAGAAAATCAATATGGGTACGGGTGATTGAAAAGAATATCCTGCATTCGCCACTGGATATTTATACAGCACTGGAAATCAATAACAGAATAATACTTTTTTATGACAAGATTACATACTTTTTAATGAAAGGATACGAACACACGCACGAAAAATAAAAGGGCACTCTTGCAAGTGCCCTTCTGTTCGTTATGCTGATTGTTTTCGCTTCTTCTCTTTTATCTTTGCAAGGACTTTTTCTTGCATCTCACGTGGTAGTGGTACATACTTGTCAAATTCCATTGCATAGTTTGCTCTTCCGCTGGAAAGACTTCTAAGGGTTGTCGCATAACCAAACATTTCCATAAGCGGTACAAAACCATTAACCTTCTGGGCACCTTTTCTGAATCGTCGCATTGATTCAACTTTTCCACGCCTTTTATTTAAATCGCCAATTACATCGCCAATGTATTCGTCAGGAGTATTTACTTCTATCTTCATCTGTGGTTCTAATAGTATTGGTTTTGCTTTCATAAAGGCATCCTTGAAGCATATTGATGCACAGGTTCTGAATGCCATATCTGATGAGTCTACCGGATGGAAGCTACCGTCAAGAAGCACCACACGGACATCCACAACAGGGAATCCTGCCAAGATGCCTTCTTCCATAGCTGCAAGTATCCCCTTCTGAATAGATGGAATATATTCATTTGGTATTGCACCACCCTTAATATGGTCCACAAACTCAAAACCTTTGCCTGGATTAGGTTCTATACGAATAACACAATGTGCATACTGTCCTTTGCCACCTGTCTGTTTTACAAACTTGGTCTCCTGCTGAGCTTCTGCAGTAATAGTTTCCCTGAATGCTACCGATGGCTCACCAACCTGCACATTGAGACCAAATTCTTCTTTTAATCTATCTACCATAATCTCTAAGTGAAGCTCACCCATACCTGATATTATGGTTTCACCGGTCTCATCATCAACACGCACATTGAATGAAGGATCTTCGGCTGCCAGTTTATGCAATGCAATACCCAATTTTTCTTCTTCCTTTTTGGAAGTGGGCATAATCTGCAGATCAATGACTGATGGCGGCACAAATATTGATTCTAACAACAGTGGATGATTTGGGTCACACAGTGTATCACCGGTTTTGGTGTATTTCATCCCAATAAGTGCTACTATGTCGCCAGGGCCAGCTTGAGATATCTCTTCACGTTCCTTTGCATGGATACGCATAATACGGCCAATGCGTTCATATTTGCCTTTAGTGGAATTAAACAACTGCATTCCACTTTCAAGTTTACCAGAATATATACGTATAAATGTCTGCTGCCCTACATACGGGTCATTTATAAGCTTAAATGCCAGCGCAGCAAACGGTTCATTTGCCGATGGGTGGCGGGTATGAGTTTTCTCAGGATCATTGAGGTCTGTGCCTACCACAGCACCAATATCAACCGGTGATGGAAGATAATCAACTACTGCATCAAGTAATAACTGTATACCTTTGTTTTTATACGCAGCGCCACAAAAAACCGGTGTGATAAGCATTTTCAATGTTGCTTCACGTCCCACTTTCTTAAGAAGCTCAGCAGCTACTTCCTGCTCATTTAAATACAATTCCATAATTTCATCATCAAAGTCAGCCAACTTTTCTATAAGGTGCTTGCGTGCTGCTTTAGCTTTTTCTTTATACTCTTCAGGAATATCAACAACCAGCTGTTCATTTTCCTTAAATATAACAGCTTTTTGTTCAATAAGATCTATTGATCCTTCAAAATTGTCTTCTGCACCAATAGGAATCTGGAATGGAACAGGATTGGCATCCAGATATTTATCCATCTGCGAAACAACTTCGTAAAAATCAGCTCCTACGCGGTCCATTTTATTAATGAATGCAATGCGTGGCACTTTGTATCTGTCTGCTTGATTCCAGACCGTTTCACTCTGGGGCTCAACTCCGCCAACTGCACAGAAAACTGCAATCAATCCATCAATAACACGCAGTGAACGCTCAACCTCTACAGTAAAGTCAACATGGCCAGGCGTATCAATAATGTTAATATTATGCTCTTTCCATTGACAGGAAATAGCAGCTGAGGAAATAGTAATGCCTCGTTCCTGCTCCTGTTTCATAAAGTCCATCACAGCCTGCCCGTCATGGACCTCACCCAGCTTCCTTGTAACACCGGTAAAATATAAAATACGTTCAGTAACAGTTGTTTTACCTGCATCTATATGTGCAGCTATACCAATGTTTCTCAATTTACGTAACGGCATAGTACATTACTCCTTACAATATAATAATTACTTTATCAGAAAAAATACTAAAGACCGCTTACTACAATAGTGGAATTAATGTTTGCTTTCTTTTTAAACTTGAGGAAGATAACCACTAAATATGGTCGGTCATAGTGATAAAGATAGCAAACCTGTCAACAATTTAAAAAATTTTTTTACATTTTTTAAATTAAAACTTGCAATATTTTTTTGTTTTCGATGAATTTATTTACAGTTACTATCGCCATACTAAAATATGTGCGATAGTTACCAGTTAACGCCCGTACGCGCCACTATAGGAGGTAGATAATGACCAACGAAAAATCACAATCAATCTTTGGCAACCAGATTTCACACCGCGTGTATAACAAAGCTGTAAAACAGAAAGAACGATTTGCAAAGCAATTTGGGTATAATCCAGAGGATACGTATCCGCTTTATGCAGAGCCAAATCCGGAGTTAAAAAAATACTTCAACCTTTACACAATTACTCAGCAAAAAGGAAATGAAATTGCACGATCAAAGTCAGTTATAATTGGTACTATCCGAATGGGATACGGGCATTACCGTATAGCCATGGCAGTTGCCTCAGCAGCACATTCAATGGGGCTTACTCCGTATTGGTTTGACCTTTTATCGTTTAATACTGCAGGGGCACGTATAATAAAACATTTGGAAAAGCTTTATTCACTTGGTTCACGACTTTCACAGCAATTCTACCTGTTTAACAAATTGTACTGGGAACACCTCACTGCTATTGGATTTAAACGATTGTCCTATAACGCAAGTGATCAAAAGATGACCGAACTTTTTGCAAACATTTATGAAAACCTGCCACACTCAGTACCTTTTGTAGCAACACATGCGTGGGCTTCTCAGGCTGCTATCCATGCTGGCATGAAAAGAGTTGTCAACATGATTCCTGATAATTGGCCACTTGCACTGCATCTTTCTGAGGGTGCCATCCATACTGTCCAAACACCATCCGCATATTATGGCTACCGAACATTAAAAAATATGGGAAAACGAAATGAAATTTTAAATCCAATGCCAAAGGATAGCATATACTATACTGGGCATTATATTGACCACGAGTTGGTGGCCAATATTGAAAAAGATTGTAATGCACGTTTAAGCAGAATGAAAGCCAAAAAGCCACGCCGATTTTTGTTAAGCATTGGTGGTGCTGGAGCTGGGCAAAAACTTTGCATGGATATCATTCAGCATTGTATACCTCTTCTAGAAAATGAAAAACTTACATTAATTATTAACACTGGTGATCATAAAACAATTTTTGATATGATAGTTAATTCTCAGTTTGGCTCAAAAGTAAAAATTTCCACGTACACACAATGGCCCCAAACTGAAAAGCTTGTCACTGCTCTTGGCACTAAAGACATTCCCGGACTTCATGTAGTTTATAATGAAAATATTTTCTCTGCAGTGTATGCAACCAATTTATTAATGCGAGTCAGCGATTGCCTTATTACAAAACCAAGTGAACTGGCATTTTATCCTGTTCCAAAGCTTTTTGTGGCTCGTGTTGGAGGCCATGAAATGTGGGGTGCCATACGTGGTGCAGAAGTTGGTGATAGTACCGTAGAGTGCGAAACAACCGAGCATACCTTACAGGCACTGGATTTACTCATTTATGACGATGATCTTCTTTCACTCTATTGCCAAAATATTATAAAAGCTAAAAGTATAGGCATTTATAATGGAGCATACGAGGTAATAAAATTAGCATTGGGGAAATAACTACTATCACAATGGAATGCTATCCCCTGAAAAGGGGATAGCATTATTAACTTTGTTAATACTCGCCTTCTTCAACTTTAACTGGAATTGGCGGCTGTGGTTCAACGGGCAAAAACTTTTTCTGAAATTCTATTGCAATAAATCCTGCCGGATACATTAAAATTCCAAACATTGCTGAGGTAAAAAACATAGATGCATAAAAATCCCCCATATAATCCTGAATCAAAATACTCAAAGCCATAGCCAATGAAGCATTGCGCAATCCCGTTTCCAGGGAGATAGCTCTTGTTTGATAATTGTTAACACCTACCATTTTTGGTACAACTGCACCAATGAACATACCTAACATAGTTAGCAAGAATACCGTTGTGTAAAACTTAACTCCATAACGTTCGGTATCAGTGAATACTTCCAAATTGCCTAAAATTCCTGCAATTATAAGGAATAACAGTGCTATGACACCTAAAATTGAAAAAAAGCCTGTTGATTTTTCAGCAAATACTGGCCACCGATTGCGTATAAACATTCCAATTGCAAGCGGTATTATAACCAGTATTATTATAGTTTGCACAACAAGCTTTACAGGTATAGTTACTTCTGGAACATTGGCACACAGCAACGTTAATAAAAATGGAGTAAAGAATAATGAAAGAACTGTTGAAAAAGAAGTTAGTGAGATAGATAATGCTAAATCACCTTTGGCATAATATGTCATTAAATTTGAAGTAACACCGCCAGGACTCACAGTTATTAAAACAATTCCAACGTAAATATACGGAAACGCTTCGAAAAAACCCAACATTTTACCCAACGCTGCTGCAACAAATGGCATAACAGCCCATTGCAAAATAGCTCCGGTGAGTATTCCTTTAGGCTTTTGGAATACAATTTTAAAATCATTAATAGTTAGAGTTAAGCCCATACCTAACATAACAAAAAACAACATCAATACAATTGATGTTTTAAATATTTTATCCAGTGCTAACTGTTGGGGCGCATCTTTGAACCTTGTGTAATTGTATGCTTCTCCATTTACAGTTTTTTGAGCAACAAGCAATTTAAAATTCATTTTATATTCTAACATCTTTTCAAGATTGGAATATGCTGATTTTAAATCTTGATCAATTATCTCATTTTCATTAGGAACTGATAATAAATACATTTCACCTGTGATGTTTCTAACAAAATATAGTTTTGTTTCATCATCAGTGCCTTTAATGATAGCAGTTTTCAATACTCGCAGATGACCATGGCATTCAATTTCTTTAGCCTTACCCCAATCTATCTGCCTACCAGCCTGATTCAATTTTTTAATTTGATGTACATCCTGCTGTGATTTTGTAATACGTGAAAGCTTATGATACAGATCTTCATCTGCAAATACATTACCAGACGTAATAAATAAACTCATTACAAATACAAAAAACAGTTTTAGTGAATTACTGTAAGTAGTGAATGCAAACTTCATTAGAACCCCCATTAGTAAATTTTTGTATCCAGTCATAACATTTAGAATACTTTTGCAATGTATTCGTTACATATTATAAGTTATGACGGATATTCATAGTTTGTATGACATTATTATAATATAATTATAATAATGTCAATGATTATTTTGTATTCAACTCCAACACATTAATGCTTCTGTTTATTAAAACATTTTGTTATTTCAAATTTTTGTAATGTAAAAATAGTATTTTTATTTAAAATTTATCAAAGAAAAAAAAGTACTACTTTCTGGTTACTCCGATAAATAGTTATCATCTCATATACTTTCATCATTTATGATTTTTTATTACTTTTATTTAAAAAAGTTATTGAATTCAGAAAGTATACTTTGTAATATATCACCTTTTATATACTGTTGTACTACAACAGTCGCGTTCCTTTAACTGAACTGCATTATCTTTATTCTAATATCTAAAGAAAATAATGTATGTGATATTTTTCGGTTTAGGAACATTAATATACTTTCATTAAGGGGGGTTCATGCGCTTAAAAAATCTATATTTTTTTACAAGGTTATTTTTAATGGTTATTTGCTTTGTTTCTTCTTTGTTCGCGCAGGATAAGACTGTGACACTTCAACAGATTGCGCCAGAAGAACGATTATATCTGTCATCACTTACTATTATCCGTTACAATCCATTAGGGCTTGAGACACAAAATCGCCTTATGTATAGCCGCAAGCTCGTTGATAGCAATTCATTATTATTTCGCGACACATTTATAGCACCTGGACTATCTACAAAACTAAATCCAGCATATTTAAAGATAGGACCAGTTATTGATTTTCAGCCCATTGCTGTTTTCAATGTAAGATTTGGATACGAATACATAACATTCTTTGGGACTAGTGGCTTTCTACTTTCGTACCCAATTGCAAACAAAGATGTTGATTTTGATGATGATACGCGTAAGGATATGAAGGATCAAGCATATTCGACTTCGGGACACCATTATTTTGTTGAACCTACATTCCAATTGAAGGCTGGAAAAGTTGCCTTACGGACAAAGTTTCCTCTATTATATTTTAATATTGACCTAAAAAATGAAGACAAATATTTTTATGATGCAACACTGGATACTCTTGTTCCAAACAACAAGATGATATGGGCTAATGATACTGATTTACTCTATTTAGATGGTCAACTAATAGTGGGTGCACGTTACTCAGCAGTGTTCCCTAGCAATAATTTAGAACACATGCGTATAGGACCATTAATTGCCTGGTCATTCCACACTCACGACTATACAAGCTTCAACAAACCAACGTTTCTTATGATATTAGGGTGGTACTTAAAACACCCTAACAGAGAAGGAGTACTTCCTTATATTTTGGCAGGATTTTCGTTCTCTAGTGATTTTATGGGAAAATAAGATAATCTCCTTCACATGATTTCAATTTTTTTACATTAGCAAAATTATTTTTTAATACTGGGCTGTTCCAAAGTTGTCTAAAGTACAAATTTATTAAAAGTATTGATTTATATAGTTAAAAATATTGAAAAACTGGACCTAATTAAGTGCATTTTTCAAATACTATCTAATTAGACTCAACGACCACCTTTGGGACAGCCCATCAGTTAATATACTATCCTTACATACCTGGAATGCTTGTAAATACACCGCGAGGATCAACTTCATTGCGCAATATTTCAAGTATTTCCTTTGAAGGAACTTCTGTTACCGGTATTTCTCCTTCTGGCTTCAGCAGCTCAAACCCGCAGGCTAACTGACACAGGTCAAATGATACTCCCGGATGCAGTGATTTAACTCTCATACGTTTTGTCTCTGGCTCAAAATCAAAAACTGCAGCCTGCGTTACTACGCATATAGGTCCATTGCCAAGTAATCCTGCTTTCTTTCTGCTATCGCCACCATCTAAAAATCCCGGTGAAGTAATAAAATCAACTTTTGGAACAAATTTTTGTGGTGACTGCAATCCAACCAGAATCATGTTCTCAGCAAGTGAAGAAAGATCGTTGTTACCACCAGAACCCGTCAGACGATGATCAGGTTTAAGAAAATCCTTACCAATTATATGCGTATTTACATTACCATACATGTCAATCTGTGCAAAACCCAGGAAAGCTTTGTCAACATATCCATTGTATAATTGACCAAATGAATATGCCATTTCCATGATTAATGGTGATTTTCGCCAAGTTGCTGGTCCGCCAACTGACCATGGCAATGCACCTTCCATTGGGTCCTGACCACCAGATTCATATACCAGAACAATATTTGGTGCATGAGTCTTGCGGGCAAGTATACCTGCAATCATTGGTAATCCTGTTCCAATATATACAACTTCATGATCATTTATCTGCTTTGATAAAATATATGCCAGCATTTCCAGTGGATTCATTGGTTTATCAGATCTATTACCCATAATTCCTCCTTATAAATTACATTTTTAAATTATTACAATACTTCATTTTAATAAAATCTCATAGTACTAATGTTTTCTGGCCACTCACCGCTGGTGTATTCATCATAATTGAAATCAACACCAATGTCTTCATTATCATACTCTTCGGCTTTAGTCAAGCGACGAGACTCAGCAATCCATTTTGCTCCACCAAGTTTTTCAATGAACTCATACTGGTCTTTCACACTATAGACCCAGTATTCTAGGAAGTGCTGGAAGTTTTCATCTGACTTCATAGCATATCTGAAAGCCATTTCCCACCACTGGCGTGACCAGTAATAGCATCCCGGCATCTGACCAGGTACTGCTCCAAATGGCAATTCAACCACTGCATCTACATACATAGCAGGTATATACACACCTTTATTATTGTACCTGATGTCGCTTTCAGGAACTATCTCCTCAGCTGTAATAATGAGTTTTCGTGTTGCAGCTGCCATTGCAATATCATTTACTGCAGGTCCAAAGAATCTAGCATTGCCTTTTTTGTCAGCAGCATGTACATGGATGATAGATACATCAGGATATAATGCCGGAATAAATACTACCGGATCAGGGTCATTGCGCATGGGATTTTGCATAACTTTAACATAAGGATTATATTTTAACATATCCGAGCCCAAAAGTTGCTTGCTGAAAACTCCAGGCAACCCTAACTGCGCAGCTTTAAACCCCTGTGCCATTGATCCATGGCTCCACTCCGAAAGTATAGTTACTTTACCAGCTTTTAACTGACGGCCATAGTTGCGGTCAATACCACGCATTTCAGCTCCAATATACGAATTATGTGAATATCGACAACAACCAGCATTAATCATGTAGGAATGGTTTGTGTTTGGAGAGCTACAGAACTGCAGGTTCTTTTTTTGCTGGCGAATAACTTCAAAATATGACTGGATAGAAGTCCTGACATAACAAAAACCGCCATCAGTCATGATATCACCATCTTTAACATATTCAGCCACAGCTTCCTTTAATGAC
Source organism: Spirochaetota bacterium (assembly GCA_026414805.1). Classification (NCBI taxonomy): domain Bacteria; kingdom Pseudomonadati; phylum Spirochaetota; species Spirochaetota bacterium. Next base: position 31,211 of record JAOAIH010000015.1, read on the forward strand.
ATCCGCTTGTCTTTGCGAGATCTGTCCTTACTTAAATGCCATTTTCGTGCATGCTCAAAATCTACCAATCGCTCAAGTATTGAGGTATCAGTGATTTTGAGATTTTTAAGTGCTTCTTCATTAAAGCTGAATTTTCCCATTTACATCCTCCTGCTTGATTAAGTATTTTAAAAATACTCAAAACTCAATAATAATTATAACATACAATTTTATATATTACAAAAATTATATTCAATTACCAGCTGTTTGGTATTAAATATAATTTATAATATATTAATTTGTACTTATTATTTTATATATAAATTTGTCAATAGTTTTGTGCATAAATTATTAGCATATAATTGTATTATGTATGTCATAATAATTTGTATAACAATGGAATAGTATGTTGTTTTTTTATAATCTTATATAATATATAATTTGTTAATTATAAATAGTTAACAAATTTCTTTTAAAGCTCCTTCCTGATGGATAAAACATGCTCACAAATACTAGCGGATATATATTTTCATTACCAATAATTTTTTTATATAATGTATACTTTCGTCTTTATCAACAAATAATAGGTTAAATTAACATAATTATTTAATATTGATCAAAATATTTATAATCCATCTAACAATTTATTGGGGGTTTCATAACTTTTGACACATAATGCTTTTGAATTAAAATGAAATATCTTTATTTTTTATATATGTATGTAATTGGACACAAATGTTATAATTATTAAATATACCATGAATGCTACTCTTTTATTCTTTCCCTGCGCGAAAGTATAGTATCCGGGTCTATTTCCCCTACATGTTCAAATATATAATCAGGCTGGTATGGGAACCTGTCAACCATTGCCAGTGTGGTTACCCCTGTTAGCACAAGAATACACGTCATCCCTGCTTCTGAGCCACCCAGAATATCAGTATCCATCCTATCTCCAATCATAAAACAGTTAGCAGAGTGAACATTTAGTTTTTTTCGTGCCCAGTACATCATTGCAGGATTAGGTTTCCCTAAAAAATAAGGCTTCACACCAGTAACTTTTTCAATTGGTGCTACCAGAGCTCCGCATGCAGGTACAGGCCCACGCTGTGTTGGTCCCGTCAGATCAGGATTTGTTGCAATAAATTTTGCTCCTTCCTGGATAAGATATGTTGCTTCAATAATGCGAGCATAATCATATTCTTCTGTTTCGCCAATAATTACATAATCAGGATTTTTATATGTGATCACAATACCGTTTTTCTCAAGCTCTTGTATAAGTCCCCTACCCCCTATTACATAAGCAGAGCATCCAGGCTTTTGGTACACAAGAAAACTTGCTGTTGCCATTGCAGATGTATAAAATCGGTCTTCACTTATATCCAAACCCAACTTGAAAAATTTCTCTGAAAGTTCTTTTGGAGTATGATATGAATTATTTGTTAAGAACAAAAATGGGTAATTGCCTTTTTGAAGTTTGTTGATAAAATCCTTAGCACCGGCTATAAGAGAGTTCCCACGTACAATAACACCATCGATATCAATTAAAAATGATTTTTGATACCCTCTGTCAACTTTCATAACAACTTCCCTGGCATTTTACTTTTTAAAAATTGTTTGCTAAGCTCAAAAGGTATGGGCTTATTATCAGCATAGTATCCCATGGTTTCTTGTTTGTCTCCATGGAAATCACTGCCACCAGATATTATTAAAGAATATTTTTTTGCTATATGCAACAGTTGTGTTACATCATCATCATTATGCATTGATGAATATACCTCAATTCCTTCAACCCCTGCATCAATAAATTCTTTTAAAATATTTTCACATTCATCCCATGAACCAAATCCTAAGGATACAGGATGAGCAACAATTGCAACTCCCCCACTCATTTTAATCAGCTGTAGCGCTCTGTGGAAATTAATTTTTTCTTTTTTTACATATCCTGGCTTTCCTTTTACCATATATTGAGTAAATACATCACTCACTGTAGCAGCATACCCCTTTTTTACAAGCACCCTGGCAACATGTGGTCGGCCAGGGGAATTTCCCAATGCTTCTATCGCAACTTCTTCATCAGTTATGTCAATTCCATGCAATTGTAAATCCTTAACAATTTTAAATATCCTTTCCTTTCGCAGCATTTGCAGGTGCGAAAGCTCATTGCATAAATCAACATTGGTATGATCTATCCCCATGCCCACAAGATGGAATGAACCATGTGGATAATCAATACTGAATTCAATACCCGGTATAAGATTGAAAGATTTTTGCTTTGCATAGGCAATTGCTTGATCTAACCCATCTATAGAATCATGGTCAGTTATAGCAAGCACACTAACATTATGCGAAATAGCATAGTCAATAATCCCTGTTGGAGAATAAATCCCATCCGATGCTGTGGTATGACAGTGCAAATCAATGAGTTCCATAAATTATATACCTTAATGTGTAATGTACTAAGATAGCACATCGTATTGTAAAAGACAATCTGAAATTTATTTCTCTTGGACAATTACAACATATAATCTGTACATTGCGAAGGATTGGCAAGCAATAATATTTTTTTCAACGTCAAAGCATTAAACGCCGCATATGCGTTGAAATCATTATCAAAATAGCAATACGTTAATCTATTCCAGCTAATAATTTTTTCTGCCCAATCGTGTAATTCTTTATCAGTGTAGTTTGATGTATACAATTTTGTTGATCCATGCAATCGTATGTAAACAAAATCAGCAGTTATCTCTTCATGATATGGGTATCTACCTGCAGTATCTGAGATGCACCATGCAACATTATATTGCTGCAACAATGAAAATGAGCTATCGCACAGCCACGAACTGTGCCGTGCTTCTATTGTATAGCGATAGTTACTGGGAAGTGCTGAAACAAAATCAGCCACAAGTGCAGTATCAAATTTTAGTGAAGGCGGCAGTTGAATTAGAATAACGCCTAATTTTTCTTTTAACAACAATGCAGATGCAATACAAGAATGGATTTCAGCACTAACATTATCAAGACGTTTGATATGGGTTATATATTTTGACATCTTAACACTAAAACAGAAATTATCCGGCACTTTATTATACCAGTTTATGTATACACAATCTTTAAATTGCCGATAGAATGTTGCATTAATCTCTACTGTATCAAAAACATTAGAATAATATTGCAACCATTTTGACTTTGGTATATCTTTGGGGTAAAATATACCCGCCCAGTGATTGTAATTCCATCCTGAGCAGCCGATATAATGTAATTGTTCTTTCATTTTACTTCATAGCAACAATAACGCATTTCTATACAATTTTGCAAGATATTTATAGGCTCTGTCCGCAAAAACCAACCCACAGGGGTGACATTATATAACGGGGTCAGTGCACCAAAACCTCACTTCTGTGTGTTCTCCGCGTCCTCTGCATAAAAAAATGATGCATCACGCTGAGAGCGCAGAGTTACAAGAGAAAAAAGGGATCAGAGCATTCAAAAAATCTCTATTACTCCGTGTTCTCTGCGTACCCCGCGTGAATAAAATAATGCACCATGCAGAGAGCGTAGAGTTTCAAGAGAAAAAGGAAGCAGAGCATTAAAAAAATCCCACCTCTCTGTCTTCTCAGCGTCCTCTGCATGAAAAATGAAAAGTTTCCAATATATATCCAGATTAGAACACTGCATCAGTAACTATCGCCCTTAAAATGTAACACCAGTGAAATAATAAAAGCTTTATAATGTCTTGACAAAATATACATGCTGCCTTCCACAGTATTTAAAACTCACTATTAACGATAGCATTATGGAACTACCACAAGCAACAAATTTTATTGAAGAAATAATCAACGATGACTTAAAAAATAACGTGTGCACATCTGTTATCACACGTTTCCCTCCTGAGCCAAATGGCTATCTTCATATTGGACACGCAAAATCTATCTGCCTCAACTTTGGCATTGCACAGAAATACAATGGTAAATGCAACCTGCGCCTTGACGATACCAATCCTGAAAAAGAAGATGTTGAATACGTAGAATCAATAAAGCAGGACATTCAGTGGTTGGGGTTTAAGTGGGATGGCGAAGTGCGCCATGCTTCGGATTATTTTGAACAACTTTATGAATGGGCCAAAGAGTTAATAAAAAAAGGTAAAGCGTATGTGTGCGATATGTCCGCTGAAGAAGTTGCAGCAACTCGTGGCACCCCCACTGTACCCGGCAAAGAAAGTCCATACCGCAATCGTAGTGTAGAGGAAAACCTTGACCTTTTTGAACGCATGAAAAATGGCGAGTTTCCAGATGGATCAAAAACGCTGCGTGCAAAGATTGATATGGCCTCACCTAATATGCATATGCGCGATCCTGTTATGTACCGCATTAAACATGCAACCCATCATCGTACTGGCGATAGGTGGTGTATATACCCCACCTATGATTGGGCACATGGACAGTCAGATTACATTGAAGGGATAACCCATTCAATCTGCACACTTGAATTTGAAGTACACCGCCCATTATATGACTGGTTTTTAAACCAAATAGCAACTGGCCCAAGACCAAAACAAATTGAATTTGCACGGCTCAATTTAAGCTATACTGTTATGAGCAAACGCATGCTTCTTAGGCTAGTTCAGGAAGGCCATGTCAAAGGATGGGATGACCCTAGAATGCCAACAATAGCAGGATTACGAAGAAGAGGGTATACTCCAGATTCAATCAGAAACTTTGCAAAGCTTGTAGGTGTGGCAAAAAAAGACAGCATGGTTGACATAGCACTCCTTGAACATTGCATTCGTGAGGATTTAAACAAAAAAGCCAATAGAGTGATGTGCGTGCTCAATCCATTAAAGGTAGTTATTGTGAACTACCCAGACAATCAGGTGGAATACGTAGAAGGTGTTAACAACCCTGAGAACAACGATGCAGGAACCAGAAAGATTCCATTCTCAAAAGTGCTATACATTGAACGAGATGATTTTATGGAAAATCCTCCTAAGAAATATTTCAGGCTTTCACCTGGTGCTGAAGTTAGGTTGCGCTATACCTATTTTATTAAATGCGTTGATGTTATCAAAGACAGTAATGGCAACATAACTGAACTTCATTGCACTTATGATCCTGCCACAAAGGATGGCTATGCTCCTGATGGGCGCAAGGTAAAAGGCACCATCCATTGGGTAAGTGCACAACATGCTCTTGCTGCTGAAATACGCCTTTATGACAGATTATTTACAAAAGAAGACCCTTCTGATGTTGAGGAGGGAAAAGACTTCACTGACTATATTAACCCTGACTCTCTTAAAATAGTGAATGGTTACATTGAACCCTGCGTTAGAGGAGTTAAACCTTTTACTAATTTCCAGTTTGAACGGCTGGGTTATTTTACGGTTGATCCTGATTCTACTGATGATAGGCTAATTTTTAATAGGACAGTTACATTAAAGGATACATGGGCAAAAATATCTCAAAAAGAATAATAAACCCTGTCAAAATTATTGACAAAATTTTTATTTCAAGAATATATGTGCTATAGAATGTGTATATACCTTGCCCGGTGGTGTAATTGGCAACACATCTGACTCTGGATCAGAGTAGTCCAGGTTCGAGTCCTGGCCGGGCAGATTGATGTATTTACTAATGCAGAGGTCTAGCGAAAACCTCTGCATTTTTAATTCTTATCCACCTAAATTTACTTTGTTGCCATGCACTATATAGCGTTAGCAATATTTATTTTCACTTATACTGGTATAATATTCACACGTCTTCCCTGGTTCAATGTAGACAGGCCATCAGCTGCTTATTTTGGCGCAATAGCTATGATTTTAACAGGGGTACTAACGTTTGAAGAAGCCATTACAGCTATCGATTTCAATACAATAGCTCTACTTTTGGGGATGATGATAGTCATTGCCACACTGGAACAGGATGGTTTTTTTTCTTTTATTGCTCATAAAACCATTGCATTTTCAAAAACTCCATCACAGCTTTTATGGATTATAACATTCACTACTGGTATTTCCAGTGCATTTTTGGTAAATGATGCTGTTGTATTAATGTTTACACCTATCATCATATCAATATGCAGATCAGCACAACTTGACCCAAAACCATATTTAATAGCTGAAATATTAGCCTCAAATATTGGTAGTGCAATGACTATCACCGGCAATCCTCAAAATATGCTTATAGGCATATATTCAGGAATTCCCTATTTTTATTTCCTGATGCACCTTATGCCAATATCTATTATTGGCCTGGTTATCATTGGAATATGTATAAAACGAATCTATTCTGAAACATTTGAAACCCACCGTGTATTACACTACAGTGAAAATGGGTATGTATATAATCTGTCTTCCATGATACTTTCTGTTGCTATTTTTATTCTTATTACTTTGTTTTTTTTACTCCATCATGTTCTACATGTATCCATACCACTTATTGCACTTGCAGGTAGCTCACTAATACTATTGACTAGCAAGATCAAGCCATCCAAAATAATAAAAGAAATAGATTGGGTACTACTGTTATTTTTTGCCTCACTGTTTATCGTAGTAAAAGGTGCTGAAAAAGGCGGTATTTTATCAATATTTTTAAAGTTTACACAATATAATGAAGGATTTTACAGCATAACCTTTTTGCATGGCATAAGTTTATTATTTTCACAAATAGTAAGTAATGTCCCATTTGTTATTCTTTTAGGACCTGCACTGCAACACAACAACAGTAAAATTGTGTGGTTGGCTTTGGCTTCATCGTCAACATTAGCGGGAAATGCAACAATTATAGGGGCAATGGCAAACCTTATAGTACTGGAATCAGCTTCAAAATCAGGAATAAAAATACAGTTTATGGAATTTTTAAAGCCTGGTTTGCTTGTTACCCTCATCACACTGGTGGTATCAATATTTATTTTGTGCTTACAATCATATTTACATTTGATTTGATGAAATTTTAACTTTATTTTGTCATTTATTTGTTGACATTAATTCTAAAACATTCTACACTTTATAAAAAGCTTTAAGTTTTAAAGTTAAAAAACACAATTTTTTAAAAGCAGTAATTATCCCAATTTACTTAGAGTAATTGCATGCAGATTGATGTACATAAAGAAGGGCCTTTACTCATTTTCACACTAAATGGCCGATATGACATTTCGGAAGTTCATAACTTTGAAACGGTGTACCGTCATCATATCGAAGACAATCCCAAGATTATTGCCCTCAATCTGCGCGACTTGAAATATATCGATTCATCAGGTATTGGTTCACTGGTTCGTTGCATGAATCTTGCTTTGAAAAGTAATATTGAGTTTGTGTGTTATGATATAAATGAAAACGTGGAAAGTATTTTCAAGATAGCTAAACTTGATCAGTTCATTTCTATTTTGACCCAGGAAGAATTTATAAAAAAATATATTAAAAAGCAATAAGCTGTTTTAATGGTTCCTTTTCTTCAAGTAACTCAATCATCACATCTACAACTTGTGGATCAAATTGGGTACCTTTATTTCTAATTAATTCTTTTTTTGCTTCCTGAAGCGATAGTGCCTTTCTATAAGGCCTGTCACTGAGCATCGCATCAAGCGCATCAGCAACAGCTATAATTTTTGATTCTATTGGAATTTTATCACCGGAGAGCTGATAATACCCTTTGCCATCAATACGTTCATGGTGATACATAATAATCGATGCAATATCATCTAGATACTCAAGTGATGAAAGTATTTTCATGCCTCTTACTGGATGACTTTCCATCATGAGTCTTTCCTTTTCAGTTAACCGGCTACTTTTTTCAATAATATCAATTGGTATGCCTATTTTACCAATATCATGAGCTGCAGCTGCATGATTAAGCAATCGCATCTTTTCCTGGGGCAACCCTAACCGTTTGCCTATTGCCAGTGCATATTGTGCAACCCGTGTAGTATGACCACTGGTGTAAGGGTCTTTATCCTCCATTGCACTTATTAAAACTGTAATTATCTCAAATACCCTTTCATTTAATTTTTCGTCAAAACTTGCTGCAGCATTATTTTGCCTCATCATCAGTTTCTGTATATATCGCAAAACACTGTCAAAACGCCCATTATCAATAGAGAAAGGGTAAGTAAGATTACCCTTTTCAAACTGTTTCAATACATTCATTAGTGAAGTTGCAACATCGTCGTACCGCTTTTGCAACAGTTTATTTATTATTCCAAATGATATACTCAATGCCATAACATTAGCAAACACTAATATTACTATTTCAGCAAATAAACTAATGGGTATGTAATTGAAAGCAAACTGATGAAAAAGCAAAAATAAAACATTTATAGTAACTATCGCACACAATACTATTAAGTATACAATGATGGTTAATTTTTTTCTTTTCAAATATTTGTATGTAAAAAGATTTGTGACACCCATACTACCATGCTCTATTCTTAATCAGTAATAATAAAATACTTACAATAATACCAGATTTCAAATAATTGTTATTATTTTTTAAACTGGCAGATAGCTACAGTAAATTAATTATTGACGATAATGGTATGATTATTACACCTGTTTACAATCCTTATTCATAACGATATGACCATACTTAAAAAGGTGAAAAAAATGTCAAGAATACTTTCTGGCATACAACCGTCTGGAACGCTTCATATTGGCAACTACTTTGCCATGATGAAACCCATGATAGAACTGCAGTATTCTAATGACCTTTTTTGCTTTATTGTAAATTATCACGCATTAACAAGCATTCACAATCCAAAAGAGTTAGCTGAAAATACCATTAATGCTGCCATGGATTTTATTGCACTTGGGCTTGACCCGGATAAGGCTCATTTCTGGGTGCAATCTGATATACCGGAAGTGACCGAACTGGCATGGATACTGTCATGCCATACTTCATTAGGACTTCTTGAGCGAAGCCACAGCTACAAAGATAAAATTGCAAAGGGCATTGTGCCAAATACAGGCCTTTTTACATATCCTGTACTTATGGCTGCCGACATACTTCTTTTCAATGCTGAAATTATTCCTGTTGGCAAAGATCAGAAACAGCATCTTGAAATAACACGTGATATTGCCGAACGATTTAACCAGATGTATGGAGATATTTTTGTGCTACCAGAGCCAATGATATCCGAAGATATTGCAGTTATCCCTGGCATCGATGGACAAAAGATGTCAAAAAGCTATAATAACACGATTAATATTTTTGAAGATGAAACAACATTGAAGAAAAAAGTAATGCGTATAGTTACAGACTCAACTCCAGTTGAAGCACCAAAGAATCCTGATACATGTAACCTGTTTGCACTCTACAAATTGTTTGCTCACCCTGAACAAACCGAAAAGCTGAAAGAACGATACCTCAAAGGTGGTATTGGCTATGGTGAAGTTAAAAAAGAATTATTTGGCATGATTTGGGAATATTTTGCTCCATTCAGGGATAAGCGAAAACAGTTGCAAAACAACAAAGGTGATATTGCAAACATTTTAAAAAAGGGTGCAGAAAAAACACGCCCCATTGCTCAGGAAACTCTTAAGCGAGTTAAAAAGGCAGTGGGGCTGGATTATTTACAATAACTATTGCTTCTTAATGACGACAAATTTGTGAATTCCACCACGCTTTACCAAAAGCAGCAGCGTTTCTTTCTTTTCGTATTGTTTTAGCAATTCATTATACTTATCCACATTTTCTACAGGTGTATTTTCAATCTCTTTGATGATATCACCTACCATCATCCCTGCTTCATACGCTGGACTTTGTTCCTTAATTTCCAAAACAATAACCCCGGTGGTATCAGTAATTCTGAATTTATATGCATTCTCCTCAGTAATATCCCCTACCCGCATGCCTATTGTATCTATGTCTTCTGCCTTCTCTTCTGTTATTTGAGCCTGTGCAGGAAGTTCAGCAATCAATACATCAAGTTCTAACTCTTTCCCTGCTCTATAAATTTTAACTTTTGCATTGCTGCCAGGCTTTAATCCTGCCACATACCTTCGTAATTGATTAATATCAGAAACTTCTGCACCATTGACTGAAATTATAATATCCCCAATCTCAATCTTTGCCTTTTTAGCTGGCGAATCTTTCATTATATCAGCAACCAGAACACCTTTACGACCCTCAAATTTGAAATTCTTAGCTATCTCGGGAGTAATATTCTGAATATATACACCAAGCCACCCTCGCGTTACCTTCCCTTTAAGGATTAGTTCATCAACAACCTGTTTTACCATATTTGATGGTATTGCAAAACCAATTCCCATATATCCACCATTGCGTGAAAAGATGGCAGTATTAATACCAATAAGCTTGCCATTGATATTTATCAAGGCACCACCGGAATTGCCTGGATTTATAGCAGCATCAGTTTGAATGAAATATTCATAATCAGCAAGTCCAAACCCTTCCCTCCCAGTGGCACTAATAATACCCATGGTCACGGTATGTCCAAATCCAAATGGATTGCCTATTGCTATTGCTATCTCACCAACTTTTAACTTATCAGAATCAGCCATTTCTGCAACCGGTAAATCCTGCGGTACATCACCAGTAATTTTAATGACTGCAATATCAGTTGCAGGGTCAGAGCCAACAAGCTCACAGGGGAATGTCCGCTTATCAAATAAAGTAATTGTAATAGATTTGGTATTTTTCACTACGTGATTATTGGTTACAATGTATCCACGTTTATCAATAATGACACCCGATCCAACTGCTTTGGCTTCCCTTGGCACTGGAAACGGCATTGGCATTCGCTTACTATCCCTTGGAGTACCAGTCTTTTTTTCTGCAGATATACTCACCACAGTAGGGATAGCACTATTGGTCACTTTTACCAGCTGTTCATTGAATTTTGTCAGATCATTAGTTACTGACAAATCCTGCGTTTTTTTGGCAGGTTTTGCATCAACAAAAGTACCTGCACATAGTAAAATTGCAACAGTGGTAGTCACAAACGATTGTAATTTCATATAATCATCCTGTTTATTGAAAATTACTGTATCAATATTCTACATTTTAAATTACGAGTGTAATCTATATTCTTACACTCATAGTAAATTCTACTTTGTTGTGTATATTGTTGTTGTGTATATTGTTTTGTTACAATATTTGCGATAATTGTCAAGAATAAAGATATATTTATTCCAGAATCCACTATATTCTTGACATAATAAAATTAAAATATTGTTATCAAAAGCTATGAAACATTCATATTTATTATCGCTGATTAGCTTTATACTGTTCCTGCAATCATTACTCTCTTGTTCCCGTCAACAACACTATTCATTATCAAAAATAGCTATGGGAACTATCGTCACTATTAGTGTGGATAGCGATTCATTAGAAAAAGCACGTACTGCAATCGACCATGCCTTTACGATAATTTCCAGCTTAGAGGAACTAATGAGTCCCTACAAACCACAGAGTGATGTTGCCCGCATCAATAATAATACAGAAACTATTATTAATAATGATACTTTCAATGTTATCAGCCAATCATTAGAGATATCGCACGCTACTGGTGGATTGTTTGATATAACATTTGCATCAGTGGGGAAATTATGGCAATTGCAATCAGCCTCATTTACACCACCTGATGCTATCGCTATCAAAAAATTTTTACATTGTGTTGGTTATAAATCTATTCGCCTTGATGCTTATACTCACAAAGTAATTAAACTAAAACCGTGTGTTACAATTGGACTGGGTGGAATAGCAAAGGGATATGCAATTGCTCAAGCTTCCATAGCTTTAAGAAAAAATGGCATTCGTGAAGGCATAGTTGAAGCAGGTGGTGACCTTGAAGTAATTGGCAACAATTATGGATATGGTTACACTATTGGCATTAAACATCCACGCAACGAAGGCATCATCGGCACTGTGAAATTATATAACGGTCAGGCAATTGCCACTAGCGGCGACTATGAACGGTATGCAATATACAAAGGCACGCGCTACCATCACATTTTTAATCCTAAAACTGGATATCCTGCACAAAGTGACATTATTTCAGTTTCAGTTATTTCCAATAATGCTACTATCTGCGATGGATATGCAACTGCATTATTTATCATGGGTTCAAAGCAAGCTATGTTGTTTTGCAAAAAAAATCCCCGCCTTGCATTACAATGCATCATAATTGATAAAGATTTAAATATTCATGTATCACAAAGTTTAATTAAAAAAGTCACTTTCCCTCACTATTCCATACAATCATTTTAATAATTTTTAATTATTTATGCACTATTTTTTATAGATGAATGTTTTTCATGTGTATATAATTTTAACATTGGTTTTAAGGTATTGTATATTATCTGCAAATTGTCATTTTTATCAGTATTCCTAACAAACATATATCATACTATGGTTTGTATACAGTAAATCTGATATCACAATATATTGATTAGCAAAATAATAATGTAATATTTAAAAAATTACACTAATAGGAGATAATCATGCCACACAAAATTGCACTTTATCCCGGAGATGGAATTGGCCCGGAAGTTGTTGCCGAAGCAGTCAAAGTTATTGATGCATGCAACGTTGACGTGGAATACACCACATTCAACTGGAATACAACCATGTACAGTAAAACAGGAAAATGTGCACCTGATAATTATCTGGAACTTCTTGCATCATTTGATGCAATACTATTAGGAGCATTAGGTAACACCAAGAATGCTCCCGATCATATTGCTGTAGAACCTCTGCTAACTATACGGAAATCATTTGACCAGTATGTAAATATACGACCCGCAATATTATATCCAGGTGTTGATACACCTTTAAAAAATAAAAAACCCTATGACATAGATATGATAGTAATTAGAGAAAATACCGAAGGTGAATATACATCGTTGGGAGGCAGACATTACGTTGGCACCCCAGATGAAGTTGCAATGCAAATAAATTATTTCTCGCGTAAAGGTACCGAACGAATCATCCGGTATGCCTTTGAAACAGCGCGTAGCCGCACACGTAAACATCTTACCAGCATCACCAAATCAAATGCTCTTAAATATAGCATGGTATTTTGGGATACAGTATTTTATGAAGTTGCCAGAGAATATCCTGACGTAACAACATCATCAATGCTTGTTGATGCAGCAGCCATGAATATGGTACGCAGTCCTGAGCAGTTTGATGTAGTCGTTGCTTCCAATCTTTTTGGTGATATTCTCACTGATATTGCAGCTATAGTTGTTGGAGGCATGGGATTTGGAGCAAGCGGCAATATAAATCCTACACGCAAATATCCATCTATGTTTGAACCAGTTCACGGTTCAGCACCAGATATTGCTGGAAAAGGTGTTGCAAATCCAATAGCCGCAATACTCAGCGCTGCTCTTATGCTTGAATTTCTGGGTGAATATGATGCAGCCAAAAAAATCCGCATCGCAGTTACTGAACACTTAAAAGATGGAAATGTTAAGACACCTGATCGTGGTGGAAATGCTACTACTTCGGATGTGGGCTCTGATATAGCACAACGTATACAATGAAAATGCTTGAATATTTTTTGATGGATACTGTATACTACCATCAGAGTTTTTACCTTAATTTTTTATGAGGATATCACATGAATTTGGCTGAATACACTATACCATCCACAAAAATAAACGATTACTATATACAAGTTTCTGATGGGATTGAATTATATGTTATAGATTTTATACCTAAAAAAGATTCTATATCTAAGCCCATAATTTTTTTTGTTGCTGGATGGATATCGCATATCACAGGTTGGAAAGATGTGTTGCGAACGTTAACAGATGAATACAGAGTTTTGTACATTGAAACCCGCGAAAAAACATCATCAAAAATCCCTGACGGTAAAACATATAAAGATTTCTCATTCAACGTTATGCGAATGGTCCTTGACCTTCATGAAGTAATTCAAAAAATTATTCCAAAAAACAGAACTTTTGTAATGGCAGGGAGTTCACTGGGCTCATCAGTAATACTTGAATATCTGGCAATGAATACACGTAAGCCTGAATGTGCACTTTTGATTGGCCCACTTCCCGAATTCAGATTTCCCCCGGTTCTTGGTGATATTGTTCCACGGCTGCCTGCATCGTGGTATAATGTACTTAAAGAAGTGGTTAAATGGTATTTACGTAATTTTCGTTTAGATGCCCAAAAAGAGAAAGAGCAGCTAGCAAAATACACTAATACAATAAATGCCGCTGATCCTTATAAGCTAAAACCTAATGCTCTTGCTCTTAAAAACTATAATCTCTGGGACAAGCTTCCGTTTGTATCCACACCATGCTACATCTTTGGAGCAAAAACGGATACGCTCCATGCAACTGAAGACATAAAACGATTATTGCACAATCTTATGTTGGCTGAATATATAGAATGTGAAAGCAATAAAGAAACACACAGCCATATAGTTGCACTACATTTTAAGAATATTCTAACAAAAAAGCTGTATTCAAAAATAAAACCCAAAAAGCAGTAACTTTGCTTGATTTTTTCATGTATTCCTTTTATATTGAATACAACATATTGTAAAGGATGCACTATGTCATTATGTAAAGTTGAGATAGTTACTATTGTATTAGACGAAGAAAGCAATACACCAATTGTAGTGCTTCAGGATAATGAAACAGGCAATATCTTGCCAATCATGATTGCCCCTCTTGAAGCAAGCCTTATAGCTATAGAACTTGAAGGTAAAAAACCTGTACGTCCACTTACCCATGACTTGATAATAACAATGCTTAAAACTTTTCAGTATACATTAACTTCTGTAATCATTGATGATCTCAAGGATAATATTTATTTTGCTAAACTCAATTTAATTGCACCCGATAATTCTGAAATCATTATAGACTGTCGCCCAAGTGATGCTATGGCGATAGCTCTAAGGGCAAATGTTCCAATATATGTCAAAAAGAAAGTATTTGCGATAGCTCAAGGATTAGACAATCTTTCACAAATAGATAAAGAAACCATGAAAGAAGTCCTTGAAGATATTGACATAGACGATGTAGGTGGAAAAATAATGTAACATTTCAATCATGTGGAGGGCTTATGAATTCTGAGAAGAATATTGCAGCACTTCATAATATTATTCGTGATCTTACCGAAATAGAATCCCGATTAAACGAATACATTGATACTACCATGTGGATAAGTGATCCACATGGTGCTGGGGATAGGTTTGTTTCAATCTTAAAAGGCCGTTTTGGACTTGTGTGGCGAATATGTTATGAAGCGTTACCTAAAACATTCTCAAAAGAGAAAATTGATTATTTAGGAAGAATAATCCGTAAAGAACGCTACTTTGAAGATGAAGTATATCGGCTTGACCGACAAGATATCATATCTTCACTTGTGCGAATTGTCCAATATCGTGTCCAAAATGTACGTGATTTTGATGAGATTAGAAATAATATAAATAAAGATTTAAAACATGTACTAGAAAATCTTATTTTAAATTATCCAGTTCCCAATATGGTTTATGAAAATGAATTAATAGCAGATAAGATAATAAGCTCATTGTGTAAAATTGTAAAACAGGTTATTCTTGGACATCTTATAGTATTGGGTGATGTCTTTGATAGAGGTGATGAACCAGATAAAATTATACGAATTTTGAATCAGAAAGATATTAAGCGTTACCTTACATTTATATGGGGCAATCATGATATTTTATGGATGGGCGCTGCTGCTGGCAATAAATCTCTTATAGCAGAAGCCTTACGCATAAGTACCCGATATGACAACCTTGCATTTCTTAACAGATTGGGAATTGATATTACAAAATTAAAAGAATTTGCTTTAAAAACATACACTGGCGAAATATCAGGAAATTTTAAAGCAAAGATGGACATATCACGAAGGATGGAAAAAGCTTTGGCAATTATTCAGTTCAAACTTGAAGAACAGACAATTAGAGAAAATCCTGAATTTAATATGGAATCAAGATTATGGCTTCATAAACTTGCAGAAATGTTGAAAAATAACGATACTTCCGGTTTAACAGATACACACTTCCCAACTATTGACCTTAATAATCCCACCGTATTATCCCCAGAAGAGGAAGATGTGATTAATGATCTTGCATATCAATTTACAACAAGCTCCAAAGTTCGCTATCTAATGGAATTTTTATATGAGCATGGCAAATTATACCACATTCACAATTATATACTCAACATTCATGCATTGATACCAAGCACAGCTGATGGCCAATTTGAAGAATTTTTAGGTTACAAAGGTAAAGCATTACTTGATTATTTGCAACATAGAATTAAAACAATTGGCAAAAACTATCTTGAAGGTAGGCCACAAGATCCCAAAGACCTTGCTCTGATGTTTTATCTATGGTGTGGATCAAAATCGCCATTCTTTGGTAAAAATGCAATGAAAACTTTTGAGCGCTATTTTCTTGTGGACAAGACTGCACATAAAGAAAAGTTATTATACTGGGGCGAAAATTTACTTAAAAAAGAATTTATGGATAGAATCATGGAAGAGTTTGGCGTTGAGAGAATAGTGTACGGTCACACACCAGTAGACATTCGCAAAGGTGAGAAAATTGCATCTCCTGATGGAAGAGCTATTAACATTGATGGAGGATTTTCAGATGCATACCTTAACAGGGGGCATGCTTTAATCCAAACACCATATTCATTGTATGCAATAATCCTACCTACTCCTGAAGAAACTATTCAAGCACGGCAGAAAAAAGAACCGGTCAATTTAATGGTAGAAGTAATTGATAACTTTGAAATACCCCTACGAGTAAAAGATACTTATACAGGTAAAATATTAATTCAAAAAAGAAATGAACTTTACGAAAAACTGCTGCAATATACTGACTATAATTCAAATCAAGAAAATAGCAAAAATCTGAATTATTCAATGGTATGATTAAAAAAAATGGGCAGTTTAAACTGCCCATTTTTTTTATCTGTTATTATTTTTAAGTTTACTTCCTTGCAACTTTCAATCTAGCTTTTAGCTTTTTCAATTCAATATCAATGTTTAGCCGTTCTGCAAAAGTTTCAGGCTTTGGCAATGCAGCAATTTCTTTTATCTTTGATTCAATCTGCTCTGGCTTCAACTCCTGTTTGCTAATTGCTTCCTGGGCTAGAATGATAAGATAATTATTCTTGATTTCTACAAATCCACCATCAACATAAAAATATTCAGTGCTATCTCCCGATCGCAATCGTATCTCACCGGTACCCAGTTCAGAAATAAGAGGAGCATGATTATACAGAAAGCCCATCTCACCATCATATGCCTGTACAACAGCAAAATCAACCTGCCCTTCATATATCTGTCGTTCTGGTGTCAATACACTGCAATTTAATTTCATTGCCATAGTGCTATCCTCTACAATTTATTAATTACCAGCAAGCTTTTTGGCCTTTTCAACTGCTTCTTCTATTGTACCAACCATATAGAAAGCCTGTTCTGGCAAATGGTCATATTCACCATTTACCAAGCCTTTGAAGCTTCGGATAGTATCTTCCAACTTGACATATTTGCCAGGCATACCTGTAAATTGCTCTGCAACAAAGAATGGCTGTGAAAGAAATCGCTCAATCTTACGTGCACGCTGTACAAGAAGTTTATCCTCTTCTGACAACTCATCCATACCTAAAATCGCGATGATATCCTGTAAATCTTTATATCGCTGCAGTATTCGTTTTACTTCCATGGCAACGTTGTAATGTTCTTCACCAACTATCTCTGGAGCTAATATACGAGAAGAAGACTCAAGAGGATCAACTGCTGGATAAATTCCCTTTTCTGCTATCTGACGAGAAAGAACTGTACTAGCATCAAGGTGAATAAATGCTGTTGCAGGTGCTGGGTCAGTTAAGTCGTCAGCAGGAACATAAATAGCCTGAACTGAGGTAATTGAACCACGTTTTGTTGACGTAATACGTTCCTGAAGCTCACCCATTTCTGTTGCCAAAGTTGGCTGATAACCTACTGCAGAAGGCATACGACCTAACAATGCAGATACTTCCGAACCTGCTTGTGAAAATCTGAATATATTATCAATAAAGAGAAGAACATCTCGCCCTGATAAGTCACGGAAATATTCACACATTGTTAATGCACTCAATGCAACACGAAGGCGTGCTCCTGGTGGCTCGTTCATCTGCCCGTAAACTAGACATGCTTTATTAATAACACCCGACTGTTTCATTTCAAGCCAGAGGTCATTACCTTCACGGGTTCTTTCGCCAACACCGGCAAATACTGAATAACCACCATGCTGCATAGCAACGTTATTGATAAGTTCCATAATAACAACGGTTTTGCCAACACCAGCCCCACCAAATAAACCAGTCTTTCCACCTTTGATATAGGGTTCAATGAGGTCAATAACCTTAATTCCTGTTTCAAATATTTCAGCTTTTGGCTCCAATTGATCAAACTTTGGAGGTTCCTGATGTATAGATCTTCTTTCTTTAACTGTTATAGGTGCACCTTTATCAATTACTTCTCCTAAAAGATTAAAAACTCTACCTAAAGTTTCTTCTCCTACTGGTACAGTAATAGGTGAACCGGTATCTATAATAGGAGTGCCTCTTCTTACACCGTCAGTGGAACCCAACGCTACCGCACGTACCCTGTTACCACCTAAATGCTGAGCAACCTCACATACAAGGGTTTTCTTTTCACCCATAACTTCAACTTCAAGTTTTAATGCATTATAGATTGCTGGTAACTTGCCTTCAGGGAACTCAGCATCCAGTGTCGATCCTATAACTTGTACAACTTTACCTATATTCTCAGCCATATTTAACTCCTTAATTCATGAATAATTAGTATTATATCATTTACCCTTTATTCAAGGGCTGCAGCACCACCAACAATTTCAGAGATTTCTTTTGTTATCTTGGCCTGACGCGCTCGGTTATATGTTATAGTTAAATCTCTTACCATTTCTTTAGCTGCATCTGTTGCATTCTTCATTGCCACTCTACGCGCAAAGTGTTCTGAAAAACCTGATTCCAGAACCGCCATATAAATTTTAGCTTTAATATACAAAGGCAACAATGTTGAAAATATTCTGTAAGGATTTGGTTCAAAGATATATTCTACATGAAACTCTTCAGCAGTTTCCTTCATTACTATCCCTTCAGGCTTAAAAGGAAGTAATCTTATTATTGTTGCCTTTTGTGTTGAACGTGTCATAATCTTTGTATATGAAACATACACTTCATCCACTTCACCTGTGATAAACATATTAACCACTTCATCACCCAATCTGGCAG
>JAOAIH010000016.1 GCA_026414805.1 Spirochaetota bacterium
TGAAGCCTGTCAGGAAGACAGGCTTTAGTTTTTTGGAGAAACCAGCAGGTCGTCCCGAGGCAAGTCGGGACCGGGGGAGCATGAAGCCTGTCAGGAAGACAGGCTTTAGTTTTTTGGAGAAACCAGCAGGTCGTCCCGAGGCAAGTCGGGACCGGGGGGCAGTTTATATAATTTTTAATTCATATTCCTTGCGCAAAGCATTTTTTACAAATTTTGTTTTTGGATAACCCAGTGCTATTACTGCATGGATTCTATGGTTTTTAGGAATAAGTAATTTTTGCTTTATATAGTTTGCATTGTTAATTGTTGCAGATGCATATCCAATGAAGCAGCTTCCCAAGCCCATTGCATGTGCTACCAGTGTAATGTTATAGGCAGCATATTGTCCATCTTCAACGGGCATACTCCCTTCCATGTCGCTGTGGACAATAATCACACATGGAGCTTCATGGAATAAAAGATCCTTCCCTTCTTTTGCACGTTGAAGACCTAGTTTTACTGATTCATAATTATTTTTATAGTAATGTAGTATTCTTGTACCGGCAAAAAAGATTGACATGTATCGTAACAATGGATTCCCAGCAATCTTATTAAGCCTGATGAAAAAAGATTTAATATCTTCAGCAAGGGCTAAAACCTTTTCCCTGCTATTTATGACTACAAATTGCCATCGCTGGCAATTACTTGCAGATGGTGCAAGTACTGCTGCTTCAATTAAATCCTTTATTATGTCTTCCTTGATTGGTTCTGGTTTGAATTGCCGTACACTTCTTCGCGAATGAATAAAACTGATAATATCTGCTGGTTTAATTTTGGGTTTTGCTATTGTAGTATCTCCAAACGAAAAAACTAATTTTTTTAGTTCTTTAAAGCTTATGGCATCAAATCTACAGACACAATAGCAATGTGAACATAATATACAATCGTCATTTATAATTGTGATTTGTTTATTTTGTATTGATAAGACCTCTTTGGGGCATATGTTTATGCATTCACCACAACGTGTACATTTTTGTTTGTCAATAATTGGACCAGTCAAACTAACACCTCCTTAATTGAATGTATACAATAATTTATAATTTGGTTGTGCGTTTTTTCAGTAATTTTTAAGAAAAAACAATCTTAATATATTTATATTCAAATAAGTCAATTCTTGTTTATTTTTATTGTTTAAAAATTCAGTAAATGGCATCTCTTTGAATAGTAAAACTCACCATCACAATTGATGATTTCATTTGTAATCCATTTGAAAACGTTTTGTTGTACCATGATGTTTCACTGTATGTACAAGACCCAAACTAAGTGATACTGATACCGATTTGTTGCCTGCTATTATAAATGCCAGTCCAACCATCGAAGCATTTACTTTATTTGTTGATAGATCATATTCTATACAAACTGGTATCACTGGATTTGAAGTATTTGTAATTTTTTTCTGTTAATTTCGGCTCATTGAGACTGTAACTAAAAAGATAATACGGAGTTATTTTAAAGATTTCATACTATTTAAGCGAAGGATCTATCTTATGGATTGGAGTTTCTATTGACAGAGTTTAATTAAATCACATGTAAAATATATAGTGAATCACAAAATTATATAGAAAGAATTAAACATAAATCCAATCTATTATACTATAAATATAATGTATATGTTATCACTGTTGTTAAAATTGTAGGAATATACTCTTTCTTTTGTCAGTGAAAATTGAGACAAGTATATTGCTATAATTTGATCAGGGTATAGTATATCTTTCAATACAGCATTAATAATACTTTATAAAATATTGTATATCAACAATTAATGGTTGACTTTTAAAATAATTTACTATTTTATTGGTTATTAAAATATATTTATATCTTAATGACTAAATTATGTGCACTTCTTAAAAACTGCTTTAATCATTTGGAATTAACTAAAAAAAGCAGTTTTTTACAATAAATGTGTCCATAAAGGGACACGTCCCTGAAATGTAATTTTATAATTTCTATTTCTATTGTATTGATTTATTTAAAGTAATTTTCCGGAGTATTTTGTATGTTATTATTAAAAAAGTTTTTAAAAAGTTATGATAATAAAGACTATCTAACCCGACAGCAGGCTGAGGCATTATTTATTCTTTATTTTATTCTTACTGTGGGTTTGGTTGCGTTGGGTATTTCCATGTTCATATTATACCGTGCATACCATCCAACCCATCTTGGGGTAGTGTTGTGTGAACTATCCCTGCTCATAGCATTTTATCTTACTGTAAAGGGAAGGATTATATTAGCAAGCTATTGTATGCTATTGCCACTGAACATTGTTTTGTGGTACATAATATGGCTAATAACAGGAGTTGATGATACTCTCACAGTTATTGATTCAATATTTTATGTTTTCCCTTTGATTGCAACAACTACTCTCATCAGCAACAGAACTTCGGTTATAGTTTTTACAATATTTAATGGTGTTGCTCATGCACTGTATGCAACTCATTTTTATAAAACAGGTGTTTTGAATCATAAACAGTTTCTTGATTTGTTGCAGGATGGTGTTATTGCAATAAGTGCGTTTGGTGGTATTTGTGTGGCATTCATAACTATGAAAATGAGATCACATGATAAGATACTTGTATCAGTAAATGAGGTGCATGAAAATAAATCTAAAATTGAAAATATTCTGCAACAAACGTATCAAGTTTCTCAGGATCTTGCTGTTGCAACATCAAAACTTGTGGGCATGACCGACAATTTTTCACAAACTACTCAGTCACAGGCTACAACGCTGGAAGAAATAACATCTTCAGTAGAGGAAGTCACCGCAAGCGGAGAGGGGGTGCTTGCAATGGTGCAACATCAGTCAGGTATGGGAAATGAAGTGAAAAACAATATGGATTCATTATATCAGATAGTTACCGATGTAGGAGTCAAAATTCAGGAAGCTATCGAAATACGAAATATTTTAAATGCTATGGTTGACCAATCTAGAAATGAAATACAGTTTACTCTGGTTGATGTTCATAATGCGCTTTCCCAATTTCAAGGCATGAAAAATACTGTTGAAATCATTGAGGATATTTCGGATAAAATAAATCTTTTATCACTTAATGCGGCTATTGAAGCTGCAAGAGCAGGCGAATATGGGAGAGGGTTTGCGGTAGTTGCTGAGGAGATAGGCAAGCTTGCGGATAACACACAGGCAAATTTAAAAATTATCAATGATATGTTTAACAAAAGCAACGTGGGAATTACCCAGGCTTCAAAACGCCTTGATGGTTTTATAAATGTACTCAATACTATGATAGGAAATATTGAGAAATTATCTGGCAGTATAGATGAAGTAGTAAAGCTAGCGCAGCAAGACCTTAATCTTAACAGGCACACACGAGATTCGCTGGAGCAGTTACTGCAGGAGTCAAGTAATATTTTAACTGCAACAAATGAACAAAAACAAGCCCTTGATGAAATAGCAAAGAGTATTAATATATTCAACGATACAATCCAGGATATAGCATCCAGTGCACAAAATCTTTCGGATTTTTCTGTTGAGCTGTCGTTTATGGTACAAAAACTCAAAAGTCTATCTAACATTACATAAGTGATAGAAATAAAAATATAAAAAGTTGTTGACAAAATTTATTTTATAACGAATGTTCGATATAAATAAATATAATGATATATATAAATTTTTTATGGAGGTTTGCACAGTTATGAAAACAAACCAAGTATATGATGCAATTGTGGTGGGAACTGGTCCGGGTGGGGCAACCGTTGCAAGGGAGCTATCGAAAAAAAAGAAAAAAGTTTTGATGTTAGAAAGAGGCTCTGACCCCACCATCAAAGGCACGTACTTGCAGGCAGCATCCATGTTTATGCCCGGCAAAGGCACTCTGTTTACATATGGTGGGCTTGCAATGGTTCGCGGCATCACAATGGGTGGCAGCTCGGTATTTTATTATGCAACTGCATTTGATCCTCCCACCGCTATGCTCAAAAAATATGGTATTGATATTACTAAAGAGATAGCTGAATGCAAAAAAGAGTTACCAATAGCTCCGTTGAAGGATGAGCTCATTGGACCCATGGCAAAGCGCATTATGCAGAGTGCTCGTGAGTTAGGTTATCCGTGGGATAAATTGCCAAAGTTTGTATATCAGGACAAATGCAGGGCTTCTTGCGATAAATGCAATTTGGGATGCCCGTATGGTGCAAAATTCAATGCACGAATGTGGGCTGAGGAAGCTGTAAAGTTGGGTGCATCATTAATAGTAAACGCTAAAGTTGAGAAAGTCATTTTTGATGGTAAACGTGCTATTGGCGTTGAATATACAAAAAAAGGAAAAAAAGAAAAAGTATATGGTAGTGACATCATCATAGCTGCTGGTGGCATAGGCTCGCCAATTATTTTACGCAACAGTGGTATTAAAGGTGCAGGGTTTGATTACTTTTTTGATCCATTGATTTGTGTGATGGGAACAGTTACGGATATAAAAGGCGGCAGGGAATTCCCTATGGCATGTGGACATCAGTTTATTGAGGATGGTTACGTAATGACTGATATGACAGTGCCACAGCTTTTGTACCAGGCATTTGCAGCAGAGGTGCTGCGAGTTGACCGCCTTTTAAGTCACAGCCACACTCTACAAATCATGATTAAAGAAAAGGACTCTTTAGGTGGCTATCTAACAAACAATGAAGGTGTGCGAAAGCGACTGGCGTTTGATGACAGAAAGAAACTTATGCATGGGTATGAGCGTGCAAAAAATATCTTAAAAAATGCAGGTGCAAAAAATATCTTCAAATCCTGGTATATTGCAGCACATCCTGGTGGCACTGTAAAGATAGGCCATCTTCTTGATAAGAACTTACAGACCGAAAAAGAACACCTGTATGTGTGTGATTGTTCGGTAATACCTGAAGCATGGGGGCTTCCGCCAGCGCTTACATTGTACAGCTTAGGCAAGCGCCTGGCCAAGCATTTAACAAAATCAAAATAAATTTTAATATAGATATGGGGAACTAAATGCCAAAAGTAGTGGATCATGATGCATATCGTGATGATTTATTGTCACGTTGTTTCTGGGTTTTTGCTCAGTATGGATATGACAAAATGACAATGCGGCAAATTGCAAAGGTGCTTGGAGTATCAACAGGCACCTTGTACCATTATTTTCCAAATAAACAGGCAATTATTAAAGCACTGTTTGACTGGGTTATGCGCACCAATGTAGGAGATGTAAAAAACAGGGTGCGGGATATTGATGTCACAAGCATGCGAATAGATATTGCTAAAGATTTCTGGAAACAAAACGCCGAATACTATCGGCATGTAATGTTGCTTGCGTTTGACCTGTTGCGAAACACAAGTAAAGAAGAACATGAGCCAGTGTTCAAATCGTTTGCTGATTATTATAAAAATGCAATGGTTGAAATTTTTAAAATACCGTACGAGTTTTCTGAACTGTTGTTTATACTGTTTTTAGGTTCGGTTTTTCACTCAATTGTTACTCCTCAAAGTTTTTCATACGATAATGCCGTTAATACCATTGTCACACTCATACGTGAAGCAGTAAAGGAGAATGGATGTAATAAAGCACCATATAAACAAACATCACAATAATCATGTGCGATAGTTACTGAACATTATTGCACTGGTTTTTATTGGAGGAGTTGCCAATGAAAAGTCAAAGGCTTTCAACAGTGTGTATACAGCTCATTTTCACAAAAGAAGGAAAAGCGTTTCTCCATCAATCAATACAAGCATTTTTTTTACAGTGGGCTAAAGGCAGTATAATAAGAAAGGTTGTAGCTAAGCTTATAGTTGTATGCATATCACCATTTGTAAAAGTGCAAAAGGAGGATATTCCTGTTGAAACACTGCTTAATGACGAGCAATGGTGGAATAATGTGGGCAAAAGTGTTATGCACGCTATAGCAACACATGACATGGCAGTGGCAAAGAAATATGCAGAGAGTTTAGGGAAGCATGTGCCAAATATTTTGGGAATGATAGCAAATGGTATATGGATGTATCCTGCAAAGGTGGTGGCATTGCTTTCGTGCATTCCCTCATTGGTTAATTGTGCAATCAGGGCAATACATACAACGCTAAAGCCAATAAATGAACAAGCACCAGATCTTCTGGCGGATGTTGTGAATTCGCTTTTAAAAGAAATTGATACCAGCGCTTTAGGTGGTAGTGCCAATCAACTGAGTGAGCTTATTCGCAAATTAAATACTGGTGATGAGCTTATCAGGGAATCGGCATTTTCGCCACTTGAAAACACTATTACACATATAATTGCTGCAGTTGTAAATGGTACAGGAGTAGATGATAGCAATAGGTTTTTTAACAATATACTATCGCTCAAAAATAAACTGCGAAATGGTGTATGTGATGCATTGAGTGGCAATCCTGATACCGTGCGTGCAGTGATACATTATGTTTTGCTCAATACTTTGCACAAAATTTCTACAACGCGAAAATTGCTCAATGAATACTCTGTGCAGGATAGTGTTGATATTCCTGTTGAAGAGATTGCATATTTAATAAATGACATGATGCGGCTTGGTGTGTTGCTTCATCACAATAATAAACTTTTGTTTGATTCGCTTGTACATCGTTTTGCGCATTCGCTTGATACTTCAACAATTGAGGAATTTGTTAGCAAAGTTGGTAATGATTGCTTTGCTGCGTTGCAGCCAGTTCTTGTGCGTGTTTTCTCTTTTGTACTTAAGTGCTGGACTACACTTTTATACAATCAAAGCAGCGAAATGCAAGAAGCACGCAAAGCATTTGCACGCGCCTTATTAAGGGATGTGGAGGAATGATATGTTTGATGAGATGTATATGATAGCGCAATCAATTGAGAATGAATATATTAAGAACGCAAAAAAAGAAGGAAGATTATGCATTGGCTATACGTGTTCATATTTTCCTGAAGAAATTTTGCACTCATTGGGGATAGTGCCATATCGTATAAAAGGGATTGATGTTCATTCATTGTCTGTGGCTGATGCAGCGTTTGGGCCATTTATTTGTAGCCATCCTAAGTGTTTGCTGCAGCATTTTGTTGATGGCCACTATGCATTTTTGGATGGGATTATCATTACACCAGGGTGCGACTCAATGCGAAGGATTGATGAGTGTTTAAGAAAAACTGCTGAAAATCTTAGCTTGTCTGTAGTCCCGGGATTTTTCTTTCACTATGCAGTTCCACATAAAATAACAGAGTATAGTATCAAATGGCTTGTGGATGAGTTGCAACGATTTATTGAGCGTGTTACGGCTCATTTTCAATTATCATTTTCACTAGAAAAATTGAATGAGTCCATACGGTTTTACAACAGGCTAAGGACTCTTATAGCACAACTTAATGAACTACGCATGCAACATCCACCAGCTATTACTGGTGCTGATGCAGTTGCTACGTTTGTTTCTGGTTTATCGATGCCACGTGAAATCTTTGCACAAAAATTAGAGTCACTATTATCGCAATCAATGCACAGCCATTATGATAGGTTGAGGCTTATGCTAATAGGCAGTGCAAACGATGATATTCAACTGCTCAAATTAATTGAAGGTGATATCGCAGCAGTTGTAGCTGACACCCTGTGTTACGGACCACGGCTTGATGTGGATTATGTCAATGAAGATGATGAACCATTACACGCATTAGCTTTTAGATATCTACAACATAGCCATTGTCCACGGATGTTTGGAGGGTATAGACAGCGCCTGGCAAAAGTGTTAGAAACAATAGCAAAAGCACAGGTTGATGGAGTAATTTTACAGAACATACGCTTTTGCGACCTGCATGGTGCAGAGAATGGTCTTCTTGAACGCGATTTAGAAAAAATAGGTGTACCGTGTGTTCGCTTAGAACGAGAGTATGGTCCTTTAGCTGATTATGAAAGGCTCAGGATGCGAATAGAAGCATTTATTGAGCGTATACAGGCAAGGAAGGTTACAAAGACGCATAGCTAATAAGAGTATTTGAGGGGAACAATGCTTATTGCTCTGCCCCATCCCTTAAATTTCATTTGTTATAAATGGGGGATGAGAGGTGAGGGTAAATAAATGTTATTTTATTTGGAGGGTTCCATGCGGCAAGCGTTAAAGCAATATAACTTTGACTGGATGTTGTGGCGTACCTATTTGGCTGGTTCCAGGTTGCAATCAGGAACACAAAACGAATATGCATTAGCATTGCAGTATATACCTTATTTCAGAGAACCCGTGATGCAGATATTTAAGACTAAAGCAGGGCAGCTTTTCCTTGAGATGGTGGCACTGTATTTAGATAATATAGTGAATGCTCATGCACGTGGCAAAAAGACATGTATGACCACCTTTTGCTTTTCACCGGCAATATTATATGCACTGGACATAGTACCCGTTACTCTGGAAGTACTATCTGTTATGATGACATTTTTGTACAAACGTGGTACAGCAGAGTTTTTGGATTATTGTAATGAAGCAGGATTTACAGAAACATCGTGTTCATCACAGCGTGGCTCGATGGGAGCATACTTAGCTGGCATTGGAGCACCAATCGATATGGTGGTTACCGATTCGCCGGGAGTATGTGATACCAATGCCAATGCATTTGCATTCTTTGCAGCATATAAGGATGTACCATTTTTTCAACTCAATATGCCACCATGGCTTGTGGAAGAGCGAGTTACACGCTATCATGTGGAAGATTATAAAGCTCTTGTTCAATTTTTAGAGGAACAAAGTGGCAGAAAGCTTGAAGATGATACCTTGCAGCAGATATTGCTGGAGCTACACAAACAGGATGAGCTTATAAACATTCTAGAACAGTACCTTTGCTATAAACCTCTACCACTTCCAGTAACTACCTGTCTATTTATCTATGCGGGGAGGTTTATGTTTGCGGGGATGCCTATTTACACCAAGCTTTTAGAAATGCTTGTTGAAGAAGGAAAAGAAAACGTGATGTTGCAAAAACAAGGATTATATCAGGCTTTAGAAAAAGTGCGTGGGTTTTTTTGCTATATTGACCACTATACACACAGCCTTCGCCTGTGGCAGATGCTTGATGAACTTGGCATTGGCTATTCTGGAAATATTTTGAGTCATTTCTGGGCTGACAGCAATCCCCCTGTAGTAAAGTATAACTGTAGGGAAGCTGCATATTCAATAAAAACAGATACTCGTGATGATATGCTGGTAAGCATTGCTGCCATTAATTCTCGAATGCCGATGATAAAATCCATACGTGGACCCTATGACCTGCCGTATATGTGGCTTGAGGATACGCTGGCTCTGGCACGATTGTATAATGCTGACTTCATTGTATATAATGGGACACCAGGTTGTCGCAACACCTGGGGAATGGTAAAGTTATTGGCACAGGATACTGAAAAAGCAGGATTCCCCACGCATATTATGTATGCTGATGCATTTGACGACCGTGTGCAGTCATGGGAATCAACACGTGACCGCTTTGAGGAGTTCTTGCGGGTACGGAGGCTTATATGATTGTTGCTGGATGTGACATAGGTTCGCTCACCACAAAGGCGCTTCTTTTTGATGGAAACAAAATTATTGCATCATCAATAGTGAAGTCAAATCCAAAACCTGAGGAAGGAGCATTAGAAGCGTTGGGTAATGCGTGTGCGATAGCAACTGTTAATACAAACGATATTGCATATTGCATTGGCACTGGTTATGGGCGCAAACGCATACCCTTTGCACACGAGACAATCTCCGAGATATCATGTCACAGTAAAGGAGCATTCTATCTTTATCCCAATGTGCGAACCATCATCGATATAGGCGGGCAGGATTGCAAGGTGATATCTCTTACAAGCGATGGAGAAGTTGACCGATTTGTCACCAATGATAAATGTGCAGCAGGTACTGGAAGATTTTTAGAAGTGATGGCTAAGATATTAAAGATTGAATTGCAGGAGCTATCGCACATGGCAAAAAAAGGCAATGCTGCTATTACACTTGCATCAGCGTGTACTGTATGGGCGCAAGCAGATGTAATAAAATATCTGAATGAAGGAGTAAGCAAAGAAAATATTGCTCTTGGGGTATGCCGTTCAATGGCAAAACGCGTATCGGTACTTGTCAATCAACTGCAATTGAAAAAGGATGTATGTATTACTGGGGGTGTGGCAAAAAATGACGCAGTGGTAAGGGAGCTTGAAAAGCTTTTAGGGGTAACAGTAGTAAAAATTTCCAATGTAGATCCACAGCTTACTGGCGCATTAGGTGCTGCGCTGTATGCGTACAGTAAGACAAGGGGGAAACAATGATTGTAGCAGGATGTGATATAGGTTCAACTACGGCAAAAGCCGTAGTGCTTGAAGATACAAAACTACTTTGGCATGCAATAGTACCAGTTGAAGGTAGCCCAAAGGATGCAGCAATGGAGTTGTTTGAAAAACTTCAGCGTGTAACTGGAATACCCAAAAGTGAAATTGCGGCAGTGTGTGGTACTGGCTATGGACAAAAGAATATACCGTATGCAACTTTTGTGGAGTCAGAGATTGTATGCCATGCAAAGGGTGTATTGTGTGTTGATCCACAGATACGCACTATAGTTGATATTGGTGGCCAGGATGCCAAAGTATGCCGCATAGATAATTTTGGAAATGTTGAGAGGTTTGTGTATAACGATAAATGTGCATCTGGCACAGGAAGGTTTTTGGAAATTACTGCTGATGTTCTTGAAGTAAAGTTAAATGATTTAGCACACCTCCATAAAAGTGGCCATAAAGAAATTGCATTGTCAAATCAATGCGTGGTATTTGCAGAATCAGAAATAATTTCGCTTTTAAACAGTGGCCAGGAAATTGGCAGTATTGTAAAGGGGTTGCACAAAGCACTTGCATCACGTGTTGCATCGCTAGCGTTAAGCATTGGCACAGTGCCAAAAATAGCATTCACTGGTGGAGTAGCGCTTAATGGTGGAATGGTTGAGGCACTTGCACAGGTGCTTAAAACTGAACTGGTTGTACATCAGTGGTGCCAGATAATGGGTGCATTGGGGGCAGCGTTGGTGGCGCGTGAAAGGGTGGAAAATCGTGTTGCATCATGATATTAATAAAATTTTTGAATCAATTGCTATACGCAAAGAATGTAAAGTATATAATTGCACAAGTTACCCTGCCTGGCCACAGGCATATAATAATCAGATGATTTTTAAAGAAGAAATAGGTGCAGAATATGGTGGTCCGTATGGATCTTGTGCACTTTCAACTGTATGGAATGATGTAGTAGATGGGAGGCTTACACTGCTTGGTAACACAACTTTTGCAGCCCAATCTGCATGGGGTCGTCTGACTCTTGTGAAAGCAAACATAAGCAAGCCACAGGATTATTATGTGTATCAGCAAAAATGTATGCTTGTTCCTATAATGCACGCAATGGAAGGAGTTATGATACGGGTACATCCATCAGAATATAAGGAGTGGGTACGTGTACATTATGATTATGTTCATAGCAATTCAATTGTGAATTTTTTTTCACGCCTTCACCAGTGGTACAAAGAGATAGATGGTGTACAGGCGTGTGAAAGCATTGTGATATGTTTGCAAAGGGAAGATCTTGGTTTGCTTGCACCACTGGTTGAAAAGCATAAAACCATTATGCATACATTTGCAAAGCGATTACAGGAGCATATAAAAGAATGCGATACGTGTGATAACAGCCAAATATGCAGAGAGATAAATTCTATGGTTGGTGGCACCTAAATTACAAAACAACCAAAGCAATTGCTATTACAGTGTCATTGTAGATGTAATAATGTGCAAGGAAGAATCGTGTAGTGGGGGGAGTAGAGGGAACCTTTGGAGTGTGGCTTCAGGATGACAGTGTGTGCATGTCATTCTGACCCCGATTGTATCGGGGGAAGAATCTCATGTATTAGAAAATGATGAGATCCTTCAGCCACTACGTGGCTTCAGGATGACAGAAAGGTAGTGTGGCTTTAGGATGACAGAAAAGGGAGTGTGGCTTCAGGATGACGTTGCCCCATAGTATTGATTGCCCAAATGTGTTGAGGTACTTGTATGAACACACAAACGCCAAAAGTTATAGCCTTTTGTGGTAAAGGTGGATCAGGCAAGACGTCGGTATGCACAATTGTGATAAAGTATTTAATGGGTACGGGCAAAAAAATACTGGCTATTGACGCTGATCCAGCAGAGGGGCTCTCATGGGCATTGGGGGTTACGCCATCTAAAACACTGGATGATTTGCGTCAGTCACTATCGCATGCACTTAACACAAAGCAGGTAACAAATAAAGATGAACTATATGCAATGGCACATTATGAACTACTTTCAGGTCTAATTGAGCATAAAGGCTTTGATTTTTTGGCTGTTGGGCGCCCGGAAGCTGAAGGATGTTTTTGCAGCATAAATTCATTTCTACGCCATTGCATTGGCTTGCTTGTACAGCATTATGATGTTGTGTGCATAGATGGTGAGGCGGGCCTTGAACAGGTTAACCGTAGGGTGCTTGATACTGTCAACCATATAATAATTGTGAGCGATACATCACTTCGTAGCATGTTAGTATCAAAAAGTTTGATTGCGCTTTCAAAAGAGCGGATGAATGGAGCACAGTGCAGTATTATTATAAATAAAGTGGGCGATAGTTACTGTGAAGTTAATGGACTTCCTGTTATTGGGACACTGCCACTATCAGAGACTATTTGCCGTTTTGACACTGCGGGGAAAAGCCTTTTAGAGATTGATGAAAATGATGAATTCTATGTAAGGCTTAAAGAAATTATTATACCATATATCTGAAAGTATCCATATTATATGAAGTACTCATGTGGCTTAACCACTGTGATAAGTAATTGAAGTTGCACTCTCCTTATTCAGATTCAATTATCATATCCACTCTGTGCTCTGTAACGTGGTAAAATATTATTGAAATATATTATATTATACTGTAGCATATAAGTGGAAGCTATTATTGGCCATTTTTATATATGAGGTGTAGTGGTGAGCACAGTTTCCAAATCTTCACTTGGAATTCTGGACTATCTTAATGATTCTGTATTTATACATACCTTTGATGGTACAATACTTGAGGTAAATAAAACAGCAAGTGAGCAGCTTGGATATTCAGTTGAAGAGCTAAGGGGGATGAATATTCGTGATCTTGATACACCGGAATTTGCAGCGTTAATTCAGGAGCGTATAGAAGAATTCAAACAAAAAGAAAGATTAATTTTTGAATCAGCACATAAACGAAAGGATGGTAGTGTTGTTCCTGTTGAAGTGAGCATACGTCCAATTAGTTATGACAACACTCCCTGCATTATAAGTGTGGTGCGCGATATCACTGCTCGTAAACTGATGGAAAAGTCTCTACAGGATAGCGAAGCAAGGTTCAGAGCAATTGCTGAGAACATATCTGATGTTGTATGGATAGTTGATTTTCACTTTGAATTTATATATATAAGCCCTGCAGTAGAACAGGTCTTAGGCTTTACTCTTGAAGAATATTTAAAAAGGCGTGTGGATGAAAGATACCCACCAGAAGTGTTGCAGGATATGTATGTAAAATTATTAGAGGAATTAGAAAATGAAAAAAACCCAAATATCGATAAAAACAGAACCCGTGTTATTGAGATACAGGAATATAGAAAAGATGGCTCTTTGGCAGATTTAAGTGTTCATGTTAAATTTTTACGTGATGAATCAGGAAAGCCTAATGCCATAATAGGAGTATCACGCGATGTAACAGAGAAAAAAAAGGCCGAAAAGGAGATACAGCGGTATAAGCTCATTTTTGAACAATCGTTGAATGAAATTTACCTCTTTGACAGTAAAACACTTAAATTTATGTATGTCAATCATGCTGCACTGAATAATCTGGGGTACTCATTTGAAGAAATGTCACAAATGACTCCTGTTGATATTAAGCCTGAATTTACGTTTGAGACGTTTAATAAAAAAATAGAACCATTAAAAAAAGGAACTAATAAAAAGATTGTATTTGAAACTGTACATAAAAGAAAAAATGGGAGTGTATATAATGTAGAGGTTCATTTACAGTTGGTAAAACATGATGGAGAGGAATATTTTGCTGCTATCATCCTTGATATAACAGAAAGAAAAAAAATAGAAGCAGCACTTAAGGAAAGTGAAGAAAAATTCCGGATACTTGCTGAATCTACTCCAATGGCTATCATAATGTATCAGGACGATAAATGGATCTATGCTAATCCAGCAGCTGAACGTATAACTGGTTATACCAAGGAAGAATTATATCAAATGAATTTCTGGGATATTATTCATCCTGATGAACAGGAATTGGTAAAAGAACGCGGAAGAAAACGACAAAGAGGTGAACATGTAACGCCAAGTTATGAATTCAGGATTGTTGATAAAAGTGGTTTGGTAAAGTGGGTCTTTATAACTGGGGCTTCTGTTATTTATAAAGGAAGAACTGCCGGGTTACTATCGGTTCTTGACATAACTGAAAAGAAAAAGGATGAAGAAGAAAAAAAGAAATTACAGGAACAGCTGTTACAATCACAAAAGATGGAAGCAATTGGCACTCTTGCAGGTGGTGTTGCACATGAGTTCAATAATATGCTCAACATAATTGCAGGACATGCTGAGTTGGCGCTAATAAATATTCCCAACGATAGTCCTGCTCGCCAAGATGTTGAGGAGATAAAGAAAGCAGCTCAGAGGTCCGCAGAGATTACAAAAAAATTGCTTACCTTTGCCCGAAAGCATGAGGATGCATACACCACAATAAATTTGAATGAAACTATTGATGCAATTATTGGCATGCTGCAAAGGCTCATTGGTGAAAATATACAGCTTATATGGAAACCCTTGAAAAAAGAGCTGTTGGTAAAAATTGATCCATTGAGTATTGATCAGATTTTGGTCAACTTGTGTGTAAATGCCCGTGATGCCATTAGTAATCATGGCAATATTACTATAAGGACGAGTGTTGTTAATTTAGATGAAGTTATGGCTTTACAAAATGGAGTATTCCCAGGGGATTATGCTGTAATTGATGTCAGCGATACCGGGCAAGGGATGGATGATGAAACACTGCAACACATTTTTGATCCATTTTTTACTACAAAAGCAGTGGGTAAAGGGACTGGGCTTGGCTTATCTACTGTGTATGGAATTGTAAAAAATAACGGAGGATTTATCAAAGTTAGAAGTGATAAAGGGAAAGGCTCAACATTTTCCATTTATTTACCTCTATTCATTGAAAGAAAAGAATTTGCACCCTATTATGACGAAGCAATAATGACGCTCTATCGTGGTACTGAAACTATTTTGCTTGTGGAGGATGAAGTTTCAATTTTAAATATGACCAGAAAGATGCTGGAGAATTTGGGATATACCGTGTTACCTACCAGTGATCCATTTGAAGCACTGGAAATTGCAAAAAAATATGCCGGGACAATTCATCTTTTATTCACTGATGTTGTAATGCCAAAGATGAATGGTGTGGATTTGTCAAAACTTATCACAGCACTGCATCCATCTATTAAGGTTATATATACATCAGGTTATCCTGCAGAGATACTGTCGCAACATAATTTTAAACCAAACACAGTCAATTATTTGCCAAAGCCGGTGTCGTTTGCCGTATTGGCTTCTGCCATTCGTACAATTTTGGAAAGCTGATGCTACATTTCCAGCAGCATTTTCTTGATTTCCCTCTTTAATATCTTACCAACCCCGCTTGTGGGCAACTGATCCATAAATACAATGAGTTTTGGCACTTTATATGGTGCAACATGCTGCTTGAGGTACTGGAGTATCTTTTCCTTTTCTTGTTCAGATTTTTCAATTCCTGGTTTTAACACTATTGCACAGCCAACACGCTCTGACCCCGGACGCTCTGGGTCAGGTATCCCAACTGATGCTGCAATCTCCACATCTGGATGCTGAGCCAGTACTTCATCAAGTTCACGGGTAAATACCTTAAATCCTGATACAATAACCATATCTTTGACCCTATCTACAATATAAAAGTATCCATCTTCGTCCATCTTTGCCACATCACCGGTATACATCCAGCCATCCCTTACAGCTTTTGCTGTTTCATCAGGTTTGTTATAGTATCCCTTCATTAACTGAGGCCCACGAATAACTATTTCGCCGGTTTCGCCAATTTTTGCTAGCTGCCCAGTTTCAGGATCTATTAATTTTACTTCTGTATCGGAAATAGGCATACCAATGGAACTTGCTTTTTTTGTACCAAAGCGTGGATTACAAATCATTACTGGAGACATTTCGGTCATCCCATATAATTCAATAAAGTTGCCCTGGCCAATGATTGCTTCCAGTGACTTAATATATTCAGCGGGAAATGGTGCTGCTGCACTCAAACACCATTTTAGGTGACTCTTAAGATTTAACTTTGCAAATTCTGGGCGTTTTAGCAGTTCAAAGTATACTGTAGGGACATTTACCACAAAAGTTGGTTTATACGTTTTGAGTGCGCTTATTAAAAAGTGTGCATCTCTGGGGTTGGGTACACAGATCTGTGTTATTCCCTGTGTCATGGAAAAACCCCCTAATGCTAATCCTGCAATGTGGAATAGTGGAAATGCTGATAGCGCAATGTCTTCTGGTTGTAAGTCCAACCAAGTTAAAACCTGATGTCGATTTGACATATAGCTTTTCTGAGTAAGCATAGCGCCTTTGGCAGGCCCTGTTGTACCACCAGTATACATCATAAATATAAGATCTTCCCAATTCCGTTTTACCATTATATGGTCTGCTTTTGAGCTTTTTACCACATCCATAAATCTAACCACTTTTTTCCCAGTCAAAGCAGCAATTGGAGCAGTTGGTATTTTTTTAAGAAGTTTTCCTAATACACGCTTTATATCTGGAAGAAAATCAGCAATCTCAGTTACTATCACCTCAGAAAATGGTGCTTTTGAGCTAACCTCTGCAATCTTTTCAAACAGAATATCTAAAGTGATAACAACTTTTGTTTTTGAATCATTTAATTGATATTCCATTTCGGATGGGGTAAGCAGCGGACTCAAACCCGTGGATACTGCACCAGCTTTTTGAACTGCTATAACCCCAATATAATGCGCCGGAATATTTGGTAAATGCAGTCCCACAACATCATCAGGCTTTACACCTATGTCCACAAGATAATGTGCCAGCCTGTTCGACAGCTCATCTAATTGCTTAAAGGTGATGTTAGTACCCATATAGATAAGCGCTGTTTTGTTTGGGTACTTTGCAACAATTTGGGCAAATTTCTCTGCAAAGGTTTTTGTTTCGTACTGCAAGTTAGGTGCTACGTGGCTGTCGTAATGCTGTAACCATGGTTTTTGTGAATACACATCATTGTTCATGGCAACCTCCAAAAATTGGTTTTATGTATAATAGTAAATTATGCACTCTGATATATTGAAACTAAACTGCTCTGCAATAGGGCATGGATTACTGCATGGCTAATTCCTCCGGATATGGACTAAGATATTTTTGCGATAGCAAGTAGCTATCGTTGAATCGATGAGCCCAATTGAGCAAAAGTTCTGTTAGTACATTTCGACGTATTTTATTTTTGCTATATTTATCAATGAGGTGAAGGAAATGCTTTTTTTCATTCACATTAAGTTTATCTGAGAAATAGCCAAATATATGGAGCAGGGTATTCACATGCTGTTTATGGGAAGGCTTTTTCCTAAATGCAGAAACAAATACATCCCTGTATTCATTAATTAGTGTGTTTAGCTGCCCTTTTGTGTAACTGGCTACTATCCTGCCTAACTGAGCAAGTTTTTTTTGATTATATGTCATTAAAATATATTTATAATTTTGATGAAACTGTATTACACTTTGTATGTCAGGGTTTTTTGAAAATGTTTGACGTATGTCAGCAAATGTAAAGATCCTTACAAGAAAGTGTTCGCGGATCTCTTCATCGCGAAGCCTTCCTTCATCTTCACAAGGGATATTGTCAAACCGTTCAAGCACATGCATGGCAAATAGCCCCTTCCCTTTGCTGTGAAATATGGTACCCTTGCTGTCTTTGTAAATTTTAGTTCCTGAAATGCCACATGATGGTGATTTTGCTTTAAGTATAAAACCATCAATATCATGAAGTGCTTCAAGATGTGATTTGGCAAATTGATGCATTGCATGGGTTACATCTTTTCCGGTTCCAGGCTGAAATAATTTACATTGGCCGTTGTCATAATATACTAAAATTCTATCTCTGGGTACTCCTAATCCTATTGCTATTTCAGGGCACACGTTAATAGAGTGACAAAATTTTAAAAGAGAGCTAACAAACTCATCATGTATTGTTTGGCCATTATAACGTACATTTTGGCCATTAAGGCATGCACTAACACAGATAGTTGGCGTTGGAAATTGCAAATTGCTAACCCTTTGGTTTATTTTTTTATAAATACGCATAGCCTACTTTTTAAAAAGTTTTTCAACATATGCATAAATATAAAGTATAATCATACGGCCCACAATGTACGTCAATTCTTCACGCCAAACATCAATATCAAATTAATTCATATAGGAATAGTATATAATGTTTAGTGTGCTGTCAAGAATAAATTTTGGTTGACCGTCCATCCAGTATATGATATTATGCCATCGATTTTAATATGAGGGTAACAGTATGTTTCGCAATAGAATAATGGTACTATACAAAGAGGAAAATCCTCTTATAAAGAAAAGGTCTTTATTGCTGTATGTGATGAATGGCGTTATATTAAGTGTAATACTTCCCCTCCCATTGATAATCTTACTGGTGAGAGGTGATTTTTTACGACCTTTTATTATTGGAATTGTACCTGCAATTGGCACTATGATTAGTTTGTTAGTCTTAATGAGGGGTAAATATTTTTCTGCAGCAAATGTAACATCGTTAACGACATCAGTTGCAATTGTAATTGGTATATACCTGCAATTTAGCGGAACAAAGGGAATGGGGTATTCATCCATGGTGTATTTAATGCCTGCGGGGATTGTGTTTTCCTCGCTTTTTTGCAGTAGAGTATGGACTACCGGAATTGCTCTGTTTTTTTTCATAAGTAACTGTTTGTTTTATTATTTAAATACCATGCAGGCAGTTATTGAAAAAAAGATTTTATTCACAGGGTTTGTAGATAGTAGTATGTCAATCATATTCTGTTATGCATTATCATTTTTAATAGTGAAAATTATGAAAGAGTCTATGCAGGAGATTCAAGAAGAATCTGATAAGAATAAACA
This sequence comes from Spirochaetota bacterium, assembly GCA_026414805.1. Taxonomy (NCBI): domain Bacteria; kingdom Pseudomonadati; phylum Spirochaetota; species Spirochaetota bacterium. The sequence continues at coordinate 19,222 of JAOAIH010000016.1, forward strand.
ACAATATATAACATTGAAGCAGCTTGTGGGTGCAATACAGGATGCATCATCACACTTGATGGACGCTGTTGTGCAGATGCGGAAGATGACTACAAAACTTTCAGAGCAGGCACAGAGCCAGGCTGCTTCAGTAGAGGAGGTAACTTCAGCCATTGAAGAAGTGAATGCAAGTATGGATATGGTTAGCCAGCATGTAAAAGAGCAAACGGTAAACCTCAAGACGCTTGATGGTCTCACGAGTGATTTTACTCAGCTTGTTGAACAGCTCAAAGCTACCATAGATACTGCTGCGCAGAAGATTTATGCCACAGCTCAGCAATCACAAAAAAATGAAAAAACACTGGAAGAGCTTAACACTACAATGCATGATGTTGGAATAAAATCACAGCAGATGAATTCTGTTGCCGACGTTATTGATTCCATTGCAGAGCAAATAAGCCTGCTGGCATTGAATGCTTCAATTGAGGCTGCCAGAGCAGGTGAGGCGGGGAGAGGTTTTGCAGTTGTAGCAGATGAAATATCAAAGCTCTCGGATCAAACATCTCAAAGTTTGAAAGAGATATATAATTTAATTAGGGAAACAGAAAGCCAGATTCAGAAAGGAATACATATTGTTCAAGAAACAGTAACAGCAATGAGCATCGTAATAGGTAATGTAGGGCAGATTGCCGATGATATACAGAAAATCAGTGAAATCATGCAAGTGCAGGCTGAAAAAAATAAAATAATCAGCAATAAAACAAAGGAAACACATGCACATGCAGATGAAATCAATTATTCTGCAAGTGAACAGATGGTTGCGTTGGGCGAAGTTGCCAAATCCATTTCCATGATTAATGAGTATACACAGGACTTATCAAATGCTGTGATGAATCTTGTGGAAATAGCAAAGGATGTGGATTTTCAGTCAACTGCGCTTATGGAAAAAATCAGGTTTGTTGGATGAATTTATTGAGTGCAGTCAGTAAGTATATCATAATATTTGTAGTGTTGTACACAAAATTTCTTCCCTTTATGTTCTAAGATAGCATCAGGCATGCACAGTCTGGTTATCATGTATCGACGTGGCGTTTTAAATTTGATATATTCCTTATAATTTAAAATTGAAAACGCAGAGTTTTGTAAATCTTCTGATACAGTAAAATAGCTAATACCATGATGCTTAAATGCTTGGTAAGTATATGAATTTACAATATAGCAATAATCCCCTGCACATACAATTGCATTTTTGTTTTTGAAATATTCTAGCCATCCATACGTTGGTATAATAAAACGGGTGTGGCCATTTGCTATGAGCATGTCAATTTTTTGAATAGTATCATCTAACGCATTTTGTGGTACAAAAACTGGCAATTCAATAAAAGTCTCTGCATTGATTTGGGAATGCTGAATATTTTCAAATTCAATATAGTGATGTGTTTTTACAGTGGGTACTATTGCGCTGTTATCTTCCTGAATAGATTTGATGTATGCAGCAATTTTGCTTTTTCTTGTTTGATTATTATGTTGCAAGTACAGCTTGAAATCATTATATAATTTGGAATATACATCACGGCGTATTTGCTTTACAACAGAAAGCGGGATAAAAATACCATCCTTAACGTTTACGGTAACAATAGCTGTAAATGGGAAACTGGATGTCTGCTGAAAGATTTCTTCAATATTACATGCCGATAGCTCATGTGCCAGTGCTTTCTGTACAGGAACCTGTACACAATATTCCTTTGAAAAATCTTTGATTGAAGCATTAATATTTATTTGATGGTCAATATCAATATGTACATGTGCAATATATGGTTTGTATGGAACTTTTTTAAGTTGCTGCAAATATGATAGTTCTCTGCTTTCACCTATTTGGTATACATCCATTGGAGTTTCTCCCTTAATTCTGATAAACCATGTAAGAATGCCCTGGTTTGCATTGTACGTGTAATGTAGCAATGTACCTTCATGAATTTTTTTCCCAAAACGGTCAATAATCCGCAAGCGTGCCCCTTTTGTGATGTTATGGATGGTTTTTATTATACATGAGTTGGAATTGATAGTGATTACCGTGCCAATGAATGTTCCTGCCACACCAGGCTTTTGGGTATCAACTAGTTTTTCATAAGAGCTATCGAACATATATCCTTTGCTTGAGTTGCGAAGGGTTGGTGGATTGCTTTTATAGCTGGTGCCATGAAAAAGTGAGTCAATTAATTTCCTATAATAGCTTACAACATCTTTAATATACCAGGTGCTTTTTAAGCGCCCTTCAATTTTAAAATTTGTAATCCCTGCATTAATGTAATCAAGTATTGATGGTCCTATTGCCAAATCCTTCATGGAGAAAGGGTAACGTGTTTTATTTGATACTGCAAATGGGAAGCGGCATGGCTGTAAACATCTACCTCTGTTGCCTGATTCTCCAAACAGGTAAGACGAGAAAAGACAGCATCCTGAAAATGAAAAACACATGGCACCATGAATAAATACTTCATAGTCAAGGGGTACTTTGTGCACTATGCTTTTGATTTCATTAAGCGATAGCTCCCGCGGCAATATAATGCGTGACACACCTAAGTTTTTAAGAAATTGCGCATGCAAGCTGTTATGACAGAATGTTTGCGTTGAAGCATGAATCGCTAAAGAAGGAAAGTAGGTGCGCATGAGGTGAATAAGCCCAATATCTTGCACTATAACTGCATCTACTTTTACATCCTCTGCAACGTCAAGAATATCAATTACCTGTTCAAATTCGCTGTCAAATATTAATGTATTGAGGGTAAGATATACTTTTTTATCATGGTGATGTGCATAGTTGACTGCAAATTTAAATTCATCGATAGTGAAATTTTTTGCACGTTTGCGAGCATTAAAATCTTTAAGACCAAGATACACAGCATCAGCACCAGCTTGTAGTGCAACTATAAAAGCTTCGGGTGAACCTGCCGGGGCAAGGAGTTCAATACTGTGTTGTTCTATTTTCCTCATGCTTTTAATACTTTACCAGGCATTACACCATGCGTTATTTTTCCGTTTTCAACAATATGGCATCCATTTATAAATACATGTTCTATACCTTTTGCAGCAGCTGGTTTACCTTCTTTAGTAAAATTTTCATTTATTGTGTTTGGGTCAAAGATTACTAAATCTGCATACGCATTATTTTTAATTATACCACGGTTTTCTAAATTATAACGACTTGCAGCAAGGCTAGTAATCCTCCGGATTGCTTCTTCAAGAGGGAACAAACCCAACTCGCGCGCATAGTGCCCTAAAAAGCGGGGAAAACATCCATATGCTGAAGGCGGGGGAGTGCCTTCCTCATAAGAAGGTAGAATAGAATCCGCACCTATGCTCATCATTGGGTGTGTAAGCATAGTATTGAACATCTTCTCAAGCCAGGGCCGTGCGGGATAGCCATAGGTGTATGTTACTTCGCCTTCTTCTTCAAGTGTCAATCTGCACAGTGCATTAAATGGATCTGTTTTCCACACTTTTGCAATTTCAATAAATGTTTTTCCTTCAGCCCAACGGTTTTTGGGACTTTTTACCGATAGCACTCGCACAGGTTTCCACCCAATTGCCCGAATGTGAGGATCAGACCATGAATCTTCCTCCCAGTGAGGCCACTTTGGTACTGTTGTTTCCATCTGCTTTTTTATTTTCTGCCGTATATCGGGATTTTTGAGGCGCTCTAGTAGTTTTCTGCGTCCACCTCTGTTAACCCACGGTGGAAATAATGCTGTGATTGTGGTGTTCCCCATGGTATAAGGGAGTGCATCCATCCCAATATCAATTCCTCTATCGATAGCTCTATTAATAATTTCCAAACCTTTCTCTAAAGCCGGATTAGGTATTCCGGGCAAGGGAATGATAGTGTTGATTGCTTCAATGATGTTAAAGAAATATGGTAGCACATTGCTGATTAAGGGAAGAAATGGCAATGAGTGAAGGTGTGAGATTTGCAATGGCACTCCCGCGCTTTCAGCTATGGTTACTGCTTCTGTGATAGAGTATGGCAATGTGGTGCAGTATCCCCTGAGATGTGACACATAGGGCCTGCCATATTCACTTGTAACTTTAGCTAATTCAATAAGCTCATCGGTATGAGCATACATGCCGGGATAATACATTAGCCCCGTTGAAAAGCCAACACAACCAGCATTCATTGATTCGCGTAAAAGCTTTTTCATACGCGAAAGTTCTTCATCTGTACAAAATCGGTTTTCATCTCCCATTACTGAAATGCGGATTGGGCCATGTGCTGCAAGCTGAGCGACGTTAATCATCAGTTGAGTTTTTTCAATATAAGAAAAGTACTCTTTCATCGATTCCCAATAAAATTGCTTAACTGGTACACTCATGCTCTGGATAAGCTCTAAAACCATTGATTTGTATTTGTCAATACATGGCGCCATGGCCCAGCCGCAGTTGCCAACAACTGCTGTGGTAACACCTTGTTGCACAAATGATGAAAACCTATGTACAGGATCTTGATCAACTATATACAAGTCGTGGTGGGAATGAATATCAATAAATCCTGGGGCAATAATTTTGTCAGAAGCATCAACACTTTCTTTTGCAACAGCATCATTTAGTTGATTATCGAGTATAATCCGATCTTTTAGTATTGCGATTGTTCCTTTATATGCTTTTTTTCCTGTACCATCAATTATGGTACCATTTTTAATTATGTAATCAAACATACACTGCACCTCTTTTCATTTTGATTTACAGTATAATAATAACAAGAATTGCTTACAACTCATAGTGTATTGTTTGATTACTAAAATTTTCAAGTTATTTTATGGATGAAGATTGAATGATGTAAAGATAGAAGTGCAACTTTAGTAGGTAGCAGGTCAATAGTATAATATTTTTGCGATAGCTGTCAAATTATGGTACTTATGGCAGAAACACCTTATTTTAGTATCTTGGGTGGTGGTCCCCAGTAGAATTTGAGGCAATGGATGCCTTTTTCTCTATAAAAATCAAAAGTATATGACCTGTTTTCATAATAACGCGGAAGATTAAATGGATAGTTATCGGTATTAATTTCTTTTAATCGCTTCTTGAAGTATTCAAAAAATTCAACAAGTACATTATCCACACAAAAAGCAATAATATTGGCAACTGACATCTTCCATAGCTTCTTTACATCTAAAAAAAACTCATATTCTGAATGGTACAATACCAAATGCACTCTCTTCCAAGGCTCATCTTGCTTACGTTTTCGGTATGCTATGCGTTTAAAAGCCATATATTGCTTTTTTTCTTTTTTGGCTGCATACATCACCATATATACTATAAACGATCGTAATGGAAGCGATAGTTTTTTAGAATAGGAATGCAGAATAGCTAAATGCTGAAATGAAATACAGGTTGTAGTTTCACAATCCATAATTTCCTCCCAAAAATTTATATTTGTGATGGAGATACTACCACATAGAATAATTATGTCAATACAATAAATCAGGAATATCTTTTAAAGCATAACTGGTCAACGATTATAATATTATCTTGACATACAAATGAATACACGCACACTATACGAGTATGAAAAATGCAAAGTCTTTTCAACAGTTAAAAGAATCTGAAAAGGAAAACAGGAAAAAAATTATCATTGATGCAGCAGAACGCGTGTTTGCATCAAAACCATTTAATCAGGTAACAATGCGTGATATTGCCAAGGAAGCAGGCATTACCCCCGGAGCAATTTACCGGCATTTCCCTGACCAGCAGTCGCTTTTTGTCGAAGCTTTTTTACGAGGAGCAGAAAAAATAATTAAGGAGTTAGAACAGATTATATCAAAGAGCAAAAATCCATTAAAAGATGCTATCGCCATATTTTTAAAATTTTTAATGAAAAATGACCAGTATTTCAGGATGATGACGCATTTTATGCTTGATGCCCAGTTGAGCCTGGACCTGGTTGAAAAGCTCAATGACGCTGAGCGGAAGTTGCTTGACCAGTTTACTAAATTATTTAACAAAAAGCCAAATCCACGGTTACATGCACATAGCCTCTTTGCTGCACTAAACGGCATAGTTATTACATTTCACAATTATCCTGGCAGAAGTAAGAAAGATATTCACCAGCACATGAATCGCCTTGGTGATATGCTGTATCAGCTATTTTCTAAGTGATGTTAACTCCTGTGCATGTTCTACTTCATGCAATGCACAATTCTGGAATTCATGTAAAAGGTCATGACACGCATTTTCCCATAGAAGACAGAACTTGGCATTGTCCTGCCCGGGATAGATAAAATTGCTCTGCACACATTCAGAAAATAACGCTGCAATTTTGTTCACTAGACTGGTTTCTGCATTGTACAGAATGTCTTTAATAAATTCATTCACAGGATACCATGTCGATGCCCGCTGAATGTCACGGTAAATTTGCGTTAAGAGTACATTGCGTGGACCTTCCCATAATTCGTTGATCATCATATCTCGAAAAAGACGAGGCAGGCTTGAAAAATCTTCCATAACACCATGTCCACCAAATACTGATATTGCCTTTCGCAACACATCAGTTGCGTCCCACGAAGCCACAATTTTTTGTAACATAATGAGTATTCTAACGCAAAAGCGCTTTCGTTGTATTTCTACATCTTCATCAGTTATCAATCCGCCTCGCAATCCACCAGGCAAGGATTGGAATAGTTCATAGATTTTGAATGCACCAGCAAGTGTACGCTTTGCATAATGATTTAATTCTTCAAGTTGACGCTTGAGCAGTGGGAACTGATTGATAGCAAATCCAAATGCAGTGCGAAATTGTGCATACTGTGTTGCTTCTCGTGCAGCGCGTATCATAGCCGCTGCAGCAGATAATCCCACTGTTAATCGGGAATGTGTGAGCACTATCCCCACCACATTTGCAATGCCTCGTTCAATTGGCCCTACTTTATAGGCGATAGCTCCATTGAATGTAATCTCTGCTGTGGGAAGTTCTGCGGTACCAAGTTTCCATTTGAGTCTGTCGATAGTATATCCATTGCGTTTTTGAAGATTTTTATCAATATATGATGGCATGACAAACAAACCAACATGCTCTGAACCTTTGGGACGGGCAGTAATAACAACATAATCAGCATGTGTGGCCGAACAGAAAAACTTTTTACCGTAAAGGAGCCAGTGGTCACCATTTTCTACTGCTTCTACATCGTTGGCAGCAACATCCGAACCACCCTGTATCTCGGATAGGTATTGAGCACCAATACCAAAATTGCCATTGATACCTTCTTTGCAATGTACCAGGATTTTTTCAAGTTCCGGATGGTCATGGTATTGCTCAAGTAGCGCAACCAATCCTTCAGTACACACGAGTGGACATGCAATACCAGCTTCACCATTTTGATAAATCAATATTTGTTTTACAAGGCGTTCCCATGGTAAAGTTTTTGAAGAAAATATCCCTTGGCCAAAAACTTCTTTTTCCATTTCTTCTAGTGCCGTTGGGCGTATGATACGGTCAATACGGTGGTTGTGACCATCATAGTGCTGCATAAAAATCCTGTTATGGGGTTGAGCAATCTCATCAGCTATATCACGCCAACGGTATGAGGCTAATCTGGATAGCTCCCTTGTACGGATATCAACTGTTTCAAAATCATCTTTTGAAAAGTACCTGGTTACCTTTTGCAAAAAAAGGTCATCAGCGTAATAGTCTATATTATTTCTCCATTGCAGGTATTCATCAAAGCTGTAGGATGTATTTTTTGCCATAATCCCTCCTTATAGTAAACAATATTTACGCAAGTAAACCATATTTACTTTAAAATATTTTGTCAAACATTTATTTCTTGTTTTTCTGGATTTTGGAATAACAATGTTATAGTAATTTAGCACATATCAAATTGTCTGTGATGCATTTATTCTCATTTCTTACAACGTATATTTTTAAAAACTTTGATGTAATCATGTTTATATATAAATATTAGCAATGCTACAATTCTTGGATTTATTTTAAACTGTTGTAACTTTTTACCTGCAATAATAAGTACCATTGCAAGGATACTAAAAGCGTAGAAATTGTATTAGATTTTTTATCACACTTGTGATTTTTATTGAATTTAAGCATTTTGGAAAATCTACTTTTAATCTAACCATATCATATGTGCATGCTTGTTACTTTGCTTAAAGCATTACCAAAGAGTGCATTCTAATACTTCTTTGCATTGTAAAAAAATAAAAGGATTGCTATATTGACGGTGTGTTAACACATTGATAATATACATAAATAAGGGCTTGATGTATGGATGACATAAAAAAAATAAATGAGCTAATTTTGCAGCGTTTGCAGCAACCGTTTATAGCAGACAATAATGCTTTGCATTTTATTGAATCATCATTAGGTTTGTTTCCTGAACAGATATCTGAAAGCATATTGGAAGAGTATGGAATTATTGATTTGATTGTGGTGCCCGACGAACAATTCAGAAAAATTATTGAACCATATATACCCGCAAAAGGGATACCTGAAGAAAATGTTAATGAGATAGTGTTTGGAATTGAAAGATATATTACATATATATCATTACATATAGCAGGTCAGGTAATTACATATAGTGATCCTTCAGTTTATAAAACGTTTGTGACAAAACTATACTTACCAAAAGAAAATATTCCTATACCAAACAATCAACAACTATTGAACAAATACATTACTGCCAGAATAGCAGTGCGATTGTATGCAAAAATTGAAAATTTACAGATAATTAAAAGGCTAATCGATAACCTTGTTTTTGAAAATGATGAATCCCTATTGTATGATTGCATAAAGCTATTTTCACACATAGTGTATGATACCGCAGATATATATACTGCTTTATCTGTTCAGAAACAGCGGTTGCAAAAACAATTGCTTGAAATGTACGAATTTAAACAGCTTATGCAGGTATACAGTATGGAATTCTTAATGTCAGTACGAAGGAATGTTCCTTTAACAGATCAGCGCTCACTACTGTATCAGATAACATTAATTGATACGATATGTACTGCACTCTTTGGCATTCCTGCAAAAGGCTTTGTGCACGATTTAGAATTTGAAATTAATGATTATACTATAAATCAGTTATTCAATAGACTGTAGCAGTTCTATTCAGTCAGTGTAAAATCATTGATTATAAGTACGTCATGAAAACCTTCCTGTTTTGAAGGCAATTCTTTTTTACTGTGTAATTGACGGATTACATACTCTGGTATGGTTAATTGTAAACGCTTGCTCTGCTCCAAACATTTTTCAAGGGGCGTATCAAGAAATATAGCACCTATTGTTTTTTTATTTTCCTTTGCAATAGTGATAAAACGTTGCCGGGATTTTTTTGTCATAAAGGTATTGATGATCAGTACATTGCGCTTATTCTGAATAAAGTGTTCGGTTATTTTACGCTCAACGTGTTTTGCAAGCACATCATCTTCTTCTGTAAATTTTTCAGCTGCCCATGGCTCACCAAAGTGAGTCATCTCGTACATAAGTTTTCTGAGTTCCAATCGTGAAATACGGTATAATCCAGAATTTTTAAAATATGTATTTGCAAATTCAGTTTTTCCTGATCCGTATAATCCGCATAGAAGAACTATATTGTATGTTTTGAATTTTTCTATTGCTTCGTAATATTTCATTTTCTTTCTCCTATATAAATTATTATCATTTCATACTTAAATTATGAAGTGACCTAAAGAATCTATATGTAAATAAGAGATTTTTCCCATATTTTATCCCGACCCGGATGAAAATGTAAATATTGGAATCTCCGTGATATCAACATTATTGCAATGGATATCATGATGTGAATATAAAATCCAATATCTATTATACTATCGACATTATAATGGCAAAAAACAATACTTAGTTACTATCGCCATACCTGGCCTTTGCAATACATGCATCCATATTAGGAACCAGGACATCATTCTGTATGCGGCCACGTAAAGGGGTTGCTTGGTAATCTTTAATAAGAACCGGGTTACCTATAGCACTATCCGGGTATTTTGCATATTCAACCACAAATAGCGGAGTTTTATATTTTTTTGCACTTTTTGCTGCTTCAAAACATCCTGCATTGTTTGCCGTTTCAATGATGATAAGCGCATTAACCATGGCAGCAATCATACTGTTACGCTTATATGAATTGTGCAGGGCATATTCTTCCTGTGGGACAAAAGGAGAAATAAAAAGCCATTGTGACAGATTAATACTGTCTTTGAGAATATCCGGGATAATCAAATTATCCATGCCCATAGGTATAACCACAATTGTGTTACCACCAGCTTCTACCGCCCCACGATGCGCCATGATTTGAGGACCCTTGGCAAAGCCACTTACTACAGTAATAGAATGCCGTGCTGCTATTGATGCTGCGTGATAGGCAATGTGGTAACCACGCTCGCTTGCATTGTGGTCGGATAGTAGTGCAATTGTGATTGTTTTGATAATATCACTATTTCCAAAAAAATACAATATGGGTGGAGGGTAATCTATATTCTTTAGAATTTTTTCTGGATAGCGGCTATCAAAAAAAAGAACGGGTTCAATGTTTTTTTCAATCAGGTCTTCGTATTCTTTTTCTGTTTTGTCGATAGCTCTTGGGATTTTTGCAATGTACTGGCTCAACTCTAATGAAAGACCGGTTTCATGAGCTATCGCTTTTGGCTCAAGCTCAAAAATGTCATACAGCGACAGCTGAAGGCTTGCAAGCAATGAATGAATTTTTTTTAATGAGGCAATGCCTATGCCTTCAATACGCGATAATGCCATCCATAATTTTGTGTCGTTCATAGCTAGTAGTGTGCGTTTGATTATTGATAGCGATTGTGAGTGTGGAATATATTTAATCAACAATATTTTTGTGCTATTGTGCGTTATTTCTTAAATATATATATTGATAAAGTAGTTAAAATGAAAAAAATGTTTTTTACTGGAGCGATAATTATCTTGAAATTTTTATGCTGTATGATTAAAAGCGAGTCATGGGCTATTTACGTATGTTCTAGTAGAAGGTTTAAAAGGAAAAGCTGATTATGATAAAGATGGTTTTATTAAAACTTTGGAATTAGCAAATTATGTAGATGATCAGGTTCCAGCATTAGCTGAAAGGTTATTCAAAAAGGGTCAATATCCAACTGCCACGCCACATGGGCAGGCATTCCCAATTGGGAGGATAAAGTAATGGTTGTTATGTAATAGCATGTATCACAATATACTACAGTGAGGTGATAGTATGCAAATACGAATTCTTTTTATCAACTTTATTGTACTATTGTCTTTAACAGTTAATGGGTATGCTCAGGAATATATTACTACCGGTATTATGCCATTTACTGCTGCTAACAGGAATCAGTCTGAAGTGGTTGTTTCTCAATTAACAAAGTCTCTACAGCAGTACCCGTTTATAAAATTAGTTGAGCGTTCACAGATGCAAAGTATTGTCAATGAAATCCAGCTTTCTATGACAGGACTTGTGAATGAACAAAGCGCTTTGCAGCAAGGGAAGATTTTAGGAATAAAGGTTATGATTTTTGGAGCTATCGACAAAAATACGATAAGTGCACGGGCAGTGCATACTGAAACAGGGCGGGTGATTGCTTCATCAAGCCATACGTTTCAAGCTGTAGAACAGGTTGGCACCGAATTGGCTTTGGGTATTGAAAGCTTTCTGGCACGTGAAAATTTAAAGAAAATGCGTAACGATAGCCCCGATATTCAAGTTGATTTTTGGGTTGAAACAAAAGACGGTAAAAAAGTAGATCCCAATCAGGGCTTAAAAATTGGCAATTCAGTTAAGTTTAAATTCAAAGCTAATAAATCAGGCTATGTGACAATTGTAGATATACAGCCCAATGGCGAAGTAGTGATTCTTTTTCCAAACCAGTTTAAGCAGGACAATAAGATTATGGCAAACACTGTGTATTCAATTCCTTCTGATGATGACGGATTTGAGTTAACGGTAACTGAGCCAGCAGGTGAGGATACAATAACATTGTTCTTTACTGAAAAAAAGGTTGATTGGCTGGATATGAAGAAGTTGCAGGGTGAAGGTTTTAAAACTGTCAATACCGAAGAGAGGTTTGCTGTCACACGTGGTTTTGCTGTCACTGCTACGCAACTCAACAACAAACAGTGGGAGAGTGTTATATTGAATATAAATGTTAAAAAATAAGGTAATTTCTAAAAACCGTTATTTTGGTTGTCCCCTTGTGGGCACAATACAATAGATAAAACTGCTTACTATTTATATGAATAATTCCGAAAGAGAGCAGTTTTTTATGATTTTTTTAGAGGCACAGATGAAAAGAATATTTATATTTATTGTTATATGTATGATGTGCTTTATGCTAACTGGAATGGCAAATGCAAATGATAACAGTGTGTATGATGATGCAAAGGCAATAGAGCGCGATTCAAAAAATGCCCAAAAAGAAGCAGAAAAGAAAAACTATGACAGTGCAAGAGAAGAAGCCGGTAGGGGGTTTGATACGCCAACAGACCCTTTAAATAGTAACCGTGAGTATGATATTCCAATGCCGGGAGAGCCACAGATTGATAATGAATAAAATTATTTTACCATCAGTAATTGCAATTTTACTATTAGGAGTATTATATGCTAATGATGCCATAATAATTAAATCAGGTTGCTTACGAGCAACGATAAATGCTATCACCTTTGAATTAAAAAATTATCAAGCAAAGTGCAAAGTAGCCAAACAGGCAGGTGATATTAAAACTACAGAAAAAATGAAAAAGAGAATAGCTCAATGCAATGATGATCTCAAACGTTTCACATCAATGTCAGCTGATAATTATCTTTTGCCAGATATATCCACTAACACTGAAAAACAAAAACTTTTTGAATTAGATAAAACATTTGGCCCTCTAATGCCACCTGTAAAAAAAGAAGTAACAATTACCTTCAAAGAAAAATGCAGAGAAGGGGCATTACTTGAAATTGATGGCATAACCAGGTCAGGGCCCTTTTATCATGTGGCTGGAATCGTAAATAATAGCTATGATAATTTGGAAGTAGGGAGGCATTATAAATTGATTATTTATCTTGTGTATAAAAAAGAATATTTTGGTTTTATTCCAAATTATTATGTATATATATCCCATTATGAGGCGATATAAATGATGAAAAGCGTTAAACCCGGCAGGGCTACTTGGCTAGCTTGCTTTATTGGTTCAATAAGTATTGTTGTTTTTGGCATAGCATGGAGTGTGCTTGTTGTACCCTTATTTGCACAGGAAAATGAGATGCAGCAACCCCATCTTTACTTTTTTCTTTTGTTTGGAATTGTTTTTATTGGGATAGGCATTGCCAGCACAATCTTTAATTATAAAAATACTTATAGTAAAAACCGTTATTCATTATATGATGTTGTCGATAGCTCTCAAGAGGACTTTTTTAGATTTAAGACTAACAATTATAACACTAGCACAAATAGTATGAATTATTGTCCATATTGTGGAAATGTCATTTAAAATGACTATACATTTTACCCCGGTTGCGGAAGGAGAATACGATAGTATGTATACGATAGTTCCTATTGATTGGCTTGAAACTAAATTTGATGTGCATCATGATAACGAGCTTATTGGCAAAATTATTAATGAAGTTCCATGGTTTAAAACCAAAAGTATAATTCAGAGTAACGATACAACATACATTGCGCTGCGTGAAAGTTTATGTGGGAAATGGTTTTTAACATCTTCCAGTGATAAGGCTGTAATTGCAAGTGCAACCAAACCAAGTTTTTTTATAGATAAATTTATAATTCACTACAACACACAAAAAATAGTGCTTCATTCGCCATATTTGAGTATTAAAAACTATTTTACTATTAAAAGAAACAATCTTGAAATAGGAAGAATACAAAGAGCAGCGTTGCTATCGACTAAATGGGCATGTGAAATTAAAGAAGAGCTACCTCTTGAAATCGTTTTATTTATTCTGTATCTATCGCGAATTGTTATCAGTAACAGAAGTTCATAAATGTGTGATAAAAATTCCAAGTCAATCTACAGTAACTATCGCAAAGTATATTATGGTATTGACATTATCTGGCAGTACCGTATCATTTTACTTTAATCATGATATTATTACATAGGGGTTGCTATGACACAAAAAATTACTGTAGAAAAAAAGGGGCATCTGCTGCTCATTGGGCTTAACCGCCCCGAAAAGCGCAATGCGTTTGATGTGGATATGTACTGGGACCTTGCAAAGGCCTATGGCACATTGGATGCTGATGATGACCTGCGCTGTGGTGTGCTGTTTGCGCATGGGGATCATTTCACTGCTGGTCTTGATCTTGTGCAGTGGGTGGAGCCATTTTCTAAAGGTGTGTACCCCACATTGCCGGAGGGCAGTAAAGATCCGTTTGGCATTGATGAAGACAACCGGGTGTCAAAGCCAATTGTTGCTGCAGTACAGGGTATATGCTTCACAGTGGGCTGGGAGCTGATGCTGGCAACCGATGTGCGGGTTGCAGCTACCAACCTGCGTCTTGCCCAGATTGAGGTAAAGCGCGGGATATATCCGGTGGGTGGTGCCACAGTGCGGCTTTTTGAGGAGATAGGCTGGGGCAATGCCATGCGGTATTTACTCACAGGCGATGAAATGAATGCACAGGAAGCCTACCGTTTGGGGTTGGTGCAGGAGTTGGTGGAGCCGGGGAGACAGCTTACGCGCGCAATTGCAATTGCAGAGGTTATAGCAAAACAGGCACCACTTGGGGTCAGAGCAATTTTGCGCTCGGCAAGACTTTCACGCGTTGAAGGGGCAAAAGCTGCACTTGCGCGTCTTTTGCCCGACCTTTTGCCAATTATGAAAAGTGAGGATGCTCAGGAAGGTGTCAAAGCATTTATTGAGCGACGCGAAGCCAACTTCAAAGGCAAGTAATAGCACAATATTAAATAATGGGGTAGTCAGGTGGTCCTGGTTGCCCCATTAACGCTTTTACAATGTAATACGCTATTGTAATTGTGTACCCTAATTTCAAACCTGTACTAATTAAAAAACCTGCAAAAGTGAGGAATGCTGCCTTCAGTGCAGTCCAAGCGTCATTGTGTGCCATAAGTTCACCAATGAATGCACCTATGAAAGGACCAATAATTATGCCAATGAATGGCAAAAGTATGCTGCCCACTATTAATCCAATCATTGAACCTGCTACCCCTTTCTTTGAACCGCCAAAGCGGTTAACAATCCATGAAGGTAAAATGTAATCAAGCACAGTGAGTATGGCGGCGATAGCTCCGGATATAAGCAAAAAGGTAAAACTAAAAGAAGCAAATCCACTGAGATTAATGAGAATAATTGCAAAAAAGCTAAGTGGTGGTCCCGGAAGTATTGGGAAAATTGAACCTAGTATACCGCCAACAGCGCACAAAAGCGCAGTTATTAATAGTGCTATTTCCATGATTGCATACCAATTATAAGGATATACACAGGGATGCAGGTGCTATGCATCCCTGCTTTACTATTTTTTACCACTCGTCACTTTGCTTATCTATATATTTTTCACGTACAATGGCTGTAATATCATCAATATAGAAGTAATTCCATGCTGGCAGGCGTTCTAATGTGCTTGGGTTATATAGTATCTTGACAATTTCAATATTTCTTTTTTGAGCTAAATATTTATCTTCTTGTGCAATTTCATCGGTAATGGGAACTGATAACTTCCGCCAGCCCAAAAAATTCAATTTACCCATTACCAGGCGTTTTATATTGCCATTTGCATCTTTCACAAGGATTGAAAGTTCACCGGAGAAGTTTTTCCCATATACCCACATGTTGATATATTTACAGTATTTATCTATGATCAAAGGTTTTGCAGGAATGATTGTTAATACCGAACCACTTTTAGCAAAAACCTTCACACCTAAATATCGCTTTGAGTTTTGTACAGGTGCAGGATAGTCGGTTCGCATTGCAACACCTGCTTTTTCATCTTTTACCACACGCAAACTTATATTTTTATCAGTATATTCAGTAGTTTCAAAGTCTTCTAATATGATTTCTTTATATACCTGGTCACTGAGCTGTTTTTCCTGTTCTAGAACTTTTTGCGCTTCTTTTGCTTTCTCATCCTGTGCATATACAATGCCAATTGAACAGCATAACAACAGTGCCATAAGTCCGTATATGATTTTCTTCATACTGCAAATGACCTCCTTCTTTATTTTAGCTTGTTGTGCTTCATTATATATATGAAGCACCGTAATGTCAACAGAAAATATTTTGCTGTTTGATAAATTGCAATTTAATCAATCCTGATTTCAGCATATACACCAAAATGGTCTGATAAATGTATGCCATCATAAAGAGTAGTGCAGCATACCCGTGAATCAATTATATTATCAGGTGCAATTGCTTTATTCAAAATAATGTAATCTATTCGCTTTGGTTCAAGCTCATGAATTTTATTAAGATGTGAATAGAGTGAATCAAATTTTTTATTTGTGTCAATTGCATAATATTTCTGTATGTTGGTGTTTTTTAATGGATTCCAGGTGTAGGGATCACGATTTTTTGAGCTTACATATGTATCGTAAAAGCCTTGATTTAAGAAATACTGCATTTCAGGCGAATCCGGAGTAGCATTGAAATCGCCCATCACAATCAAAGGAAAATTTTCAGGAACTATCGCCTTACAATATTCTGCCATTAGTTTTGCTTCTTCCATTCGCCACTTATTGTCTGCCTCAAGTTTACGTATTGTTGCAGGCACAAATCTTTTCGGGCTAGGAGGGCGTCCCCTTCTTTAAGATTGATAGGAATTCCTAAGCGACCTACTTTTAATCCTGCAACACCAACATGGTAGATGTAGCCGTAGTTAATGTCCCGTGCAAGCCTTTTAACGTAATCAGGCAAAAAGTTTGCTTCATTCAAAGCTATAATGTCAGGATTAAGACGAGCTATCTCTTGCAATAGTGCCTGATATCGCTTTTGGCGGATTTTTGGGCTTTCGTATTCTCCCATTGTAAAGGTACCAATATAATCAAGCCCCGACCACACATTTATACTCGAGCATTTTATGCTGTGTGTTTGTAATCCTGTAGGTTTTTCCTTTGTTGTGCATGATATCATCGTCATCATTCCTATTACCATTATAGTCGTATAAAATAGTAAAGCCCGTGTGTGCATCATGGCAACCACCGTGTGTGGGTACATAGGTTACATTATCTATCATGGCAAATTGATTATTATACCAGGAAATTACAATGGACTGATTTCATTAATGTCAATACTATTTTGGTGGCAGAGATTTACCAGTAACTATCGCCCATTTAAATTGTAACAAAATTATGAATTGTATTTCAAAATGCGGTAGTGTAGCTAAATATGCTAATTTAAGTTGACTAATGTAAGTAATGTGTGACTATAATCGAATTCTAATAATTAATATTAACCTAAATATCCAAAAGAAGAGGTGGCTGGCATAAATCGTATCATAAAGAAATGGGTAGTGTTATATGGAAGACGTATGAAAAATAGCGGATTACAAAAAATTGTACAACTGTTGACAATAAGTGCCTTTATTATCTTTACTATCAATACTTTTGCTTTTGCTCACAATGATTTTGACTGGATGTGGTTTGTATATGAAAAGGGAAGCTACTATGACAGTGCATATACTGTATACAGACCTTTGTATTTGAAAAATATATATAATAATGGGTCGTTTACTGCTAGTCTTATGCCAGTGATATGCTGGAAATATGTTACACCCAGGCAGCATACCACAAAGGGTATATTTGGCTTTTATGAGGCAGTGGACTATTGGGGACAACAGCATTACGAAAATGATACGGGGCTATTCCCGTTGGTATTATATGGGGTTTCAACCGATGAAAAAGATAGATATTTTCATCTGTGGCCGTTTGGTGGCACCCTAAAAGGGAAGCTTGCAACTGATTCAATTACCACTTATGTTTTTCCTGGTGTTGTACTATTTTTTTTGTATCCTACATCATCGTATTATGTTATAGCCGTTTATCTTGTTGCATCACTCATCCCCGTTTATGTACACTACACCAGTAAGGACTATGATGCCCACGGGATTTTGTGGCCGTTAATTCAATGGGGCAAAAGTCCACTGCGTGATGATCTGCGCATAATGCCATTGTATGCACATAGTAAAAAGAAGGGGTTTTATGATACATATTCGTATGGGCTTTTGTACAACGTTCGTAAGGAATATATTGGCAATGATATTATGAATACAGTGTTTTTTGTACCATTATATGCACGGCGCTGGCTTGAATCTGGCAAGGCTGAGGGTTCTTCATTACTATGGCCATTCTTTTCATGGGGATATAATGATAAACATGGGAATCTTGAAATCAATTTTCCATGGCCTCTTGTACAACTTCGTGATTGTGATGACCCGTATATTTATAAGCGAATCTTCTTCCCATTTTATGGTAAATATATTGAAAGAAATAAAAGTACTTTTTTTGTTACTCCACTTTACTTTGTACTTGAAAAACAAAGCAGCGAGTTTGAATCTCAATATTCTATTTATGGCATACTTTTCTGGTATTTTAAACGAGATTATACCCAACAGCATCAGCGCTATGGCAGGCACTGGCGTTTTTATAAATTATGGCCGTTATTTCATTATGAGTATAATGACAGGGGCGATAGCTCTTTTGCTTTCTTATCAATATTACCTTTCAGGGATGAGGAAGGCTATGAGCGATTGTATCAACCGTTTTTCAGCATAGTGGAATATTCAAAACAGTCTAATGGTGATAAGCGTTTTGGATTATTGCTAAGGACATATTTCCAGAGCTGGAACGAAAATTATTTCACAATGAAGATACCTTTTATCATTTCATATTCTGTAAAAGATAGCACAATGCAAAATATATCATTACTTATGTCATTTTTTAGCTATACTGATGACGATACTGTTGAAGAATTGCGTATTGGGTGGATACCTATATACAGAAATATTAAAGATAAAGAAGCATACAATGCAAAACAAAAAAAAGCAGTAGCAATACAAAATGCAGAAGGAGGTGCAACTTTCCTTGATCACGGATTTGTATATGCGGCACATGTATTGCCAAAAGCAACAGTATATGTAGTGAGATTTTGACATATTGTATATATGGAGCACATTAAACACGAATTTATAGTTACACTACCAGGAAATGAGTATGGCAGAAAAAATACAAAAAATTATTGTTAATTTTATTTATGATATAGGGGCAAACACCTTACGGATTATTTCAATGATGGGGTACTGCATGCTGCTTTTTTTGGAGGTTGTATATTATTCCAAAGCAGCATTTGAAAAACGCCGTGAAATTTTAAAGCAAATGTATTACGCAGGGGTTAAAACATTCATCGTTGTATCAATCGTAGCACTCTTTACAGGAATGATTTTAGCACTGCAAACGGGATTAGAGTTAAAACCGTATCAGCAGCAGGCACTGGTTGGCAATATTATCATTGCCACTCTTACACGCGAAATGGCCCCGTTTGTGACTGCAATCATTTTAATTGCTGCAGTTGGTTCAACAATGGCAGCGGAAATTGGCACTATGACAGTTTCTGAAGAGATTGATGCACTGGAGATGATGGCTATAAGCCCAGTCAAATTTCTGGTAATGCCACGGGTTATTGCTCTTGCAATTATGTTGCCTGTTGCAACAATTTATACCAACCTTCTTGGAAGTATTGGTGGTGGTATTGTTGCATACTTCCAGCTAGATGTAAGTTTTGATGTGTATTATACGCATGTTCTTGAGTCATTGCATTTCAAGGCTACTTACGTGGGGCTTTTAAAAGCCCTGGTATTTGGCATAATGGTTTCAACTATTAGCTGTGCCAATGGATTGCGTGCAACAAATGGAGCGTTAGGTGTTGGGAAGGCAACAAGAAATTCTGTTGTTTCGTCGTTTTTAATGGTACTGATTGTAGGATACTATATCACAGCACTCTTTTATGGTAAATAAGTGCAGGATGGAATGTAATTAGATTATGATAGAATTTAGAAATGTAACCAAAGTATTGAGTGGCGTTAAAGTGCTTAATAATTTAAGCTTTGAGGTTGAAAAGGGAGAGACCTTTGTCATCATCGGACGTTCAGGAACTGGGAAAACCGTTACTTTGAAGCATATTGCTGGATTGCTTACTCCTGATGAAGGTGAAATTTTTGTTGATGGTGAACGCGTTAATGGCCATAATAAAAAGCAAATTGAAAAAATTCGTGAAAAAATAGGTTTTGTATTTCAGTCAGGAGCATTGATAAACTGGATGAATGTTGAGGAAAATATAGCTCTTCCGCTTGTTGAACATAAATTATACCCACCAGATGAGATAAAAAGGATTGTTGAGGAAAAGATGGATTTATTGCAACTAACTTCAGCACGTGATAAAATGCCAGCTGAAATAAGTGGTGGCATGAAAAAACGAGCAAGCTTAGCACGAGTCTTGGTGAGAAATCCTGAGATAATACTATACGATGAACCAACAGCTGGGCTGGATCCAGTTATGTCAAGTTTGATTAACACAATCATAATTCAATTAAAAAAAGATTTTAAGATTACTCAAGTTGTTGTGACTCATGATATGGATAGTGCGTACGCCATTGCCGACCGCATTGCAATGCTGTATGATGGAACAATTATACAATGTGATGTCCCTGAAGGAATCCGCAATACAAAGAATCCTATTGTGCGGCAATTTATTACGGGTTCTTTAGAGGGGCCAATTGAAGTGTTATAAAATTTAATATGGCAGGAGGAAATATGAAACAGGAAATTGCCGTAGGGATAGTAGTTATACTGGCAATGATTGTGTTAGGATATTTTACTATAATAATGAGTGGCGAGATTATTGATACCCATAAATATTATCCCATGACAGTAGTATTCAAGGATGTTGAAGGGTTATCAAAAGACGATAAGGTACGGATAAATGGGGTTTTGTCGGGATATGTTGATTCTGTGGATTTAATTGATAACCATGTTGTTGTGAAATTGCGCCTTTATAATCATTTTACGCTCTATGAAAATTACGAAATAATTGTCAGGAACGAAACTGCATTGGCTGGCAAATATGTGAGCATTAATCCAGGAACTGCCATGGATGAACATGGCAAGCAATATGCTGTAATAACCACTCGTGAAAATCTTATAGGAACATCAGTACCCGATCCCTTTACTATGCTTTCGCGCCTCATAGCTGACAACAGGGGCAACGTTAATGCTACTGTTAAGAATTTGAGGGATATAACTGATAAAATCAATACTGGAAAAGGAACACTTGGCAAAATCATTAATGAAGATACAGCTCATGCACAGGCTACTGATTTGATAAAACAATTGCAGGATACTATTGAAGATACCCGTGAACAGGCACCTATTACCAGCTTCCTTAGAGCTGCATTAACAGCTTTTTAGCAATATATGCATTAAATTTGTAAAATTGCCAAATTCCTGCTATTTTGTATAGAAGGTTACTATATACCTATCATTTTCATTTGGGTGAATTGATGTAAGAATCTTTATAGCTGTGAAACATCATTGTTAAAATTTTGCTTGAATATAAAAATTACTGGTTTTTTGCTTGCACCATATTCGTTTCTAAGAAGCTTTGATTTTCATCTGAACGCATAGATATGAAAACGTATAAAAATATGATATAAGGAAAGGAATGTCTGCATGCCCAAGCGCACTGATATCAAAAAAATTTTAATAGTTGGATCGGGTCCTATTGTTATTGGCCAGGCATGTGAGTTTGATTACTCAGGTTCACAGGCCTGCAAAGCGTTACGTGAAGAAGGTTATGAGATAGTTCTTGTCAATTCAAATCCTGCCACAATAATGACCGACCCTGAAATGGCACACCGAACCTACATTGAACCAATAACACATGATATAGTAGCACAGATCATAGAAAAAGAAAGGCCTGATGCGTTATTACCCACTGTAGGAGGCCAGACAGCATTGAATATTGCTGTACAGCTTTATGAAAGTGGGGTTTTGCAAAAATTTGGCGTTGAACTGATTGGAGCAAAGATTGATGCCATAAAAAAAGCCGAGGACCGAGACCTTTTTAAAAAGGCGATGCTTAACATAGGGTTACAGGTGCCAAATTCTGCGCTGGCATCATCTATTGATGAGGCAATAAAGGTACTAGATACTATTCCACTTCCAATTATTATCAGGCCGGCGTTTACATTAGGCGGTACCGGTGGTAACATTGTATACAATCGGGAAGACTTTGTTGAACTGGTTCGCAAAGGGCTGGATGAATCACCAATAAGCCAGGTTTTACTTGAAGAATCAGTTATTGGTTGGAAGGAGTTTGAACTAGAAGTAATGCGCGACCTTAACGATAATGTTGTCATTATATGCTCTATTGAAAATTTTGATCCTATGGGCATTCACACCGGTGACTCCATAACTATCGCCCCCCAGCAAACCCTGACCGATAGAGAGTATCAAGTGCTTAGAGATATGGCTATTAAGATAATTCGCGAGATTGGGGTAGAGACTGGAGGTTCCAATATTCAGTTTGCGGTTAATCCTAAAGATGGAAGAGTCATGGTCATTGAAATGAATCCGCGTGTCAGTAGAAGTTCAGCATTGGCATCAAAAGCTACTGGATTCCCCATAGCAAAAATAGCAGCTAAACTTGCGGTGGGGCTTACACTTGATGAGATTGCAAATGATATTACCCGTGAAACACCTGCATGCTTTGAGCCAACCATAGATTATGTGGTGACAAAAATACCACGCTGGGCATTTGAAAAATTTGAAGGAGCTGATACAACGCTTGGCACACAGATGAAATCGGTTGGTGAGGCAATGGCTATTGGACGCACGTTTAAAGAGTCATTTCAGAAAGCATTGCGTTCTCTTGAGATTGACAGGTATGGATTTGGCTCAGATGGCAATTTGAAAATAGATGTATTTGTTGATCAATTGCCTGAGCGACAAAGAAATGATGTAATTGAACAGAATTTACGAATACCCCGTGATACCAGGATTTTTTATATTAAAAAAGCACTTGAACTTGATTGGCCTGTTGAAAAGATACATGCTCTGACGTCAATTGACCCATGGTTTTTACATCAGTTGCGCGAGCTTGTTGAAGCAGAGCGGCAATTTGTTGAAAATGCGCGCAATGGATTACAAAAAGAGCTTGTGCTTAAAATGAAGCGCCTTGGTTTTTCAGACAGACAGCTTGCATTTTTATTATACAGAGATGAATTACGAGCATTATATGAAAAAGGTCCTGATGCTCAGAAGGATTATTCTAAGCGGCTAACAGAGCTTGAAGACACTATAAGGAAGTTCAGATTTGAGCAGGCGATAGTGCCTGGTTATAGGCTTGTTGATACCTGCGGTGGCGAATTTGAAGCCTATACACCCTATTACTACTCCTCGTACGATGATGAGGATGAAGCTAAACATTCGCAGAAGAAAAAAGTAATGATTCTAGGTGGTGGGCCTAACCGAATTGGGCAAGGTATTGAATTTGATTACTGTTGCTGTCATGCATCATTTGCATTACGTGAGTACGGGATTGAATCAATTATGGTAAACTCAAACCCTGAAACAGTATCCACCGATTATGATACCTCTGACCGATTGTACTTTGAACCGCTAACCTTAGAGGATATCCTTCATATTTACAATAAAGAACAACCAGATGGCGTAATAGTGCAGTTTGGAGGTCAAACGCCGTTGAGACTAGCACGGCGTCTTGAGGCAAATGGCGTAAAGATCCTTGGTACATCACCTGATTCAATTGACAGGGCCGAGGACAGGCAGCGTTTTGCAGAAGTTGTGAATAAACTTAAACTCAATCAGCCTGAAAATGGCATTGCATTTACCCGTGATGAAGCGGTAGCACAGGCTGCACGCATTGGGTACCCAGTGCTGGTACGTCCTTCGTATGTACTGGGGGGGAGGGCAATGTCCATTATATATGATGAAAAAAGCCTTTTAGAATATATAGTTTCTGCTGTTGAGCTATCGCCCGAACATCCTATCCTGATTGATAAATTCCTTGAAGATGCTCTTGAAATAGATGTGGATGCGCTGTGTGATGGTACGGATGTATACATTGGTGGTATAATGGAACACATTGAGCTTGCAGGTATTCATTCAGGTGATTCTGCGTGTAGTTTGCCCCCGGTGAGCGTCAAGCCCACAATGATGCAGACAATAGTTGAAACCACTACTGCACTGGCAAAGGAGCTTAACGTTGTAGGGCTTATTAACATTCAGTTTGCAATAAAGAATGATATTTTATATGTGCTTGAAGTAAATCCGCGAGCTTCGCGTACAGTACCGTTTGTATCAAAGGCAACAGGTGTGCCACTTGCAAAGATTGCTGTATGGATTATGCTTGGCAAAAAGCTTAAAGACTTTGAGCTGACCCATATGAAAAAAATCCCTTACCTCAATGTGAAAGAAGCGGTATTGCCATTCAATAAATTTCCTGGTGTTGATACACTGCTTTCACCTGAGATGAAATCAACAGGGGAGGTAATGGGGATTGCTTCAAACTTTGGTGAAGCATTTTATAAAGCTGAACTAGCGGCAGGCGATAGATTGCCACTGTCTGGCACAATTTTCCTTAGTATTAATCAGAGGTCAAAGGAAGAGCTTCTTGAAGAGATGCGATTACTGTATAAAGAAGGCTTTAAGCTTATAGCAACTGAAGGAACTGCTGCGTTCCTTAACGAACACGGTATTCCCTGCCAACGCGTGTATAAAGTGAGCGAAGGCAGGCCCAATATTGTTGATATCATAAAAAATAAGCAGGTGGACCTTATTATTAATACCCCAACTGGAAAGAGGCCAAAAGAAGATGCCTATACCATACGCCAGGCGGCAGTGAGGTATAGGGTACCAATAATTACCACACTAGCTGCTGCAAAAGCTGCGGTTCAGGGGATAATTTCTATGAAAAAAGCTGGACATTTTACTGTAAAGCCTATACAGGAGTACCATCTGGAGGTGCAGTAGTGTGTGAAGAAAAGATACTGATGAATGCCAAGCAAATTAATGATGCAATAGAAAATATCAGTAATGATATTATTAAAGAATTTGGCGATGTATCAAATATTGCCATTGTTGGCATTCAAACCCGGGGTGTAGAGATAGCAAGAAGGATAAAAAAGTATATAGAGAATTATAGTGGAAAAGAAATAAAAATGGGCACACTTGATATTACGTTCTATCGTGATGACCTGGCAACGCGTGGAGTGCTTCCTGCAATCAAAGAAACTTCTATTACGTTTAACATAACAAAAAAGAACATTATACTGGTGGATGATGTTCTGTTCACTGGAAGGACAATAAAAGCTGCACTTGAAACATTAATGTCCTTTGGAAGGCCTCAGATAATACGATTGGCAGTACTTGTTGATCGCGGTAACCGTGAATTACCAATTCAGCCAGATTACTGTGGTATAAAAATAAATACAAAAGTTAGTGATAAAGTAAAGGTGCGCCTTAAAGAAACTGATGGTATTGATGATACTGTGTTGTATTGTTCAGAATAATACTATTCAACGATGAAGCCCACATATCATTGCATTCCTTGCCATATTAATCATATCTATCGTGTGATTTCTGTTCTAAACTTGGGTGCAGATACTGCATTTGAGTTGATGAAGGAACTCACTTCCATCATAGCAGGTGATTTTTCCTGCCCGCCTGATTGTGCATATGAAATGTACAAATCAATACGAAGGCGTATTGATATAGATCCCTTTGCTGAAATAAAAAAAGAAAGCAATGCTTTAATGATGACACTGTTGCCCCGATTAAAGTCAGTAGTGCTATCAGGTAATACTCTAAAACAAGCAATGCGGATTGCTCTGGCTGCCAACCTGATTGATTATGGAATTAGCGCACATACGTACAATGATGATATAGCGTTGCAATTTGCAAATATAGTTGATGATATAACAATTCCAGAAGATTTTTACACGCAATTTATTGCATCGGTTGCTCATTCAAAGAAAATACTTTATATAGCTGACAATGCGGGTGAGATAGTTGCTGATATGCTACTTATTCAACATCTTCCAGTGGGTAAAATAACCTGTGTTGTCCGTGGAGGCCCAATTATAAATGATGCAACAATGGAAGATGCAAAACAGATTGGGTTAGATGCAGTTGTAAGAGTAATTACCACTGGCGACTACACACCGGGCATAAACCTTAACCGAAGCAGCAAAGACTTTTTATATGAGCTATCGCAGGCTGACATGATAATCCTAAAAGGGCAGGGAAATTTTGAAACGATGATTGATGCCGATGTAGATAGCTTTGTTAAAAAAGGCATGAAGATGTTTTTTATGTTTAAAGTAAAATGCCTGCCAGTTGCTGAATTCACTCAAAAGAAGGTGGGTGATAGCGCCTTTATAATAAGGGAAATATAAAAAGGGCACAGTATGTGCCCTTTTTATTTAAAAATATACTATTATAGTAGTGAGCTATTTCTTTACTGGCGGTTTGAGAAGTGCCATAACAATCATAAGACCTACTACACCTAGTACCAGTGTAGGCCAGAAAGCTACCTGATAAGAGCCAAATACATCCTTTGCCTGTCCTGATATAATGCCACCAATGATCGCACCTAAGCCATAAGCAAAGAATACTATGCCGTAATTGCGGGCATAGTTTTTTAAGCCAAAAAATGCAGCGGTAGTTGTAGGAGCAATTGCAAGCCACCCACCTAGGATAAGCCAGAATCCGCAAAATGCTACTGTATACAGTATTACATCGCCTTCTTTTGCCATGAGCATCATTATAGAAACTGCTATGATAATCAAAAGGTTCAGAATTGCAGCACCTTTTGGAGTGATCTTATCGGTAAGCCAGCCAAAAAGTGGGCGTCCTACTGCATTGAATATTGCAAAAATGCCTACCAGGGTAGTTGCAGTTTCCCCATCAATTTTGATTATTTCACTACCAACTGGCTTGGATATACCTATTGCCATTAAACCTGCTAAACAACCGATAATATATGCCAGGAAAAGTCCCCAGAAAGTAGAGGTTTTTACCATTTCGGATGAATCAAAGTCAACTGCACTTGCTGCAGCAGCTGAAGGGACCCATCCAGCAGGTTTCCATCCAGCTTCAGGTGTTTTAATTGGCAGTGCAAGCAGTATTAAAATAATTGCAAAACCTATACCAAAGTACAGGAAGGTCATTGAGAGTCCAATTGATGGAATTAGCGCACCAGCCAATTTTCCAGTTATTAGAGCTGATCCACCAAAGCCAGCTAACATAAGACCGGTTGCTAAACCTTTCTTGTCAGGGAACCATTTACCAGCAATATTAATGGGGCATCCATATACAATACCAACACCGCCACCTGCGATAATACCATATGTTAACACTAATACATAAATATTCTTCATTTCACCAGCAAAGTATGACAGTGCCCATCCAAGACCAACAATAAGGCCACCAAGAATAGCTATTTTCTTTGGCCCATATTTTTCCATTATTCTTCCAGAGAAAAACATCATTACCGAAAATGACGCCAAAAAGATCATAAATGGCAGATTACCCTGGGAAGCTGTAACACCAAAACTTTCTTTAATTACTGGTAAGAAAATACTATACGCATACACACTTCCAAGACATAAATACATTATTAAGCTAGTAACCACGTACACCCATCGCCCGGCTTCCGGTGACAGGCCAAAAAGTTTGTTGTGATGTGTCATATAACCCGATCCTCCTGAAAATTTTTTAGTAACATATAATTTATACATTTAAGACAATAATTGTGAAAAGCAAAATTATTTATAGTCTATTAGTCAAGAATAATTTTTTAGGGTGCTAAATTGCTTCTTTTTTATTGTTATCTGCTTTTGATATGTTCTGTGCCTTAAAGTTTGAATAAAACTGCTTTGTCACAGCAAAAGGTTCATCATATTGTTGTGAAGCATTCCACCATATAAATCCTTTCACTCCTGCATCGTGGACAGCCTGTATTTGCTTGGCCATATATTCCTGAAAAGACAAACCAGACATTGCTACCCTTATTTTAAATGCCTGTATGTACATTACTATCTGTGCATTTTTAGTGCGCTCTTTTGCCCTTTTAGCAGTTATAAACACAGTGTAGTATGGGTCAGCCATAAGCTTTTTGCTCCACGTATAGTGTGAGGGATAAGCCATGGGACAGATCACATCAACAATAGGGTCTAGTCCTTCCATACGCTGTCCTATAATATCGTTTGTATTAAGTGGGACTCTTCCAAAAATATCACAGGCAATTTTTACATTATATGGCTGTAATTCGGATTTTGCGCGCGCTAAAAATCCTTCAATTGTGTTATACCGTTCCTGTAATGGTATATGCTTTAGTATACCATGATCATTGAACCTTATATAATCAAATTGAATTTCCCTGAAGCCAACTTCACAGGCTTTTTTTGCCAGCTCCAGCCTTCCTTTTATGAGTTCCTCAGGGACTGGATATACTTTCAATCCATCGGGGAACATAACCACACGGGCAATAGGATAAAATCCCTGTGATACCACATAATCAACACTCTCTTTTGGGATTAAAAACTTATTGTTGGTTTCATTGTGAGCATCAATGACAACTGCATTAAATCCAGCGTCTTTTGCTCTTATTATAAAATTTTTAAGAAGATTCATGTTGCGCCCGGATTGTGAGTTAAGGTATATGCCTTTATAAAATTCCGGGGCAGGGATAGGTTGTTTTATTTGTTCAACTGTTACCTGCGTATCGCTTTTACCAAACATCTCAAAGCCAACAAGTATAGCTACTATCGCTATGCATAAAACAAAAAGTACCGCAACTCTTTTCATATGTCATCCTTTCTATTAGTTATAATTATATTTGTATGGTAAATGGTGCTATTATCACAATATTTGTCGACTAAAATATATACTTGATGCATCAAAAAACAGTGCTAAAATTTTAATTTACTTATTTTGGGTGTCATGTAATAAGACTAAAAGTAGAGTATCTTGCCATAAATAATGGAAACTTCAATGATTAGCCATTCTGCCAACCCATTCAGGTCGCTTAAGGTATATAATTTCAGAGTGTTCTTTATTGGGCAGTTTGTTTCGCTCATTGGGACATGGATTCAGCAGCTTGCGTCAAGCTGGCTTATGTACCGTTTAACTGCATCGTCCTTGTGGCTGGGGCTGCTTGCCTTTTCTGCTCAGTTACCAATATTTATATTAACTCCAGTAACTGGTGTTGTGGCTGACCGCTATAACCGCCATAACATATTAATGATTACACAGATGCTGTTATGTGCACAATCACTGTTGCTGGGGCTTTTGGTAGTATTGGGATATATTACACCAATATGGCTTTTGGCACTTAATATTATGCAGGGGCTGTTTAATGCTTTTGATATGCCTGTGCGACAGTCCTTTGTATTTGACATGGTTGCTGAAAAGGAACTGTTAAGCAACGCTATTGCCTTAAACTCCGTGGTATTTAACAGTACCCGCCTTATTGGACCACCACTTGCTGGTTTTCTGGTGGCGCAGTTTGGCGAAGGGGTGTGCTTTTTAATTAATACTGTTACCTTTTCAGGTATAATTGTTGCTTTGTTGCTCATGAAGAATGTTCAATCAACTAACTTTTCGCGTGCTGGTGATTTTAAAGAAAATATAATAGAGGGGTTCATATATGTTAAAAATCATTATCCAATACGCACAGTGTTGCTGCTGCTTGCACTTATAAGCTTGTTGGGCATGCCGTTTATGGTGCTGATGCCAGTTGTTGCAGTAGAAATCCTTCATGGTGATTCACATACTCTTGGGTTTTTGCTAGGAACTGCTGGGTTAGGTGCGCTGTGTGGGGCACTATTTGTTGCATCGCGAAGTCATGCAACACGGTTTGAAAACAACATCGCCGTTGGATCGCTTTCACTTGGATGCGCTCTGGTATTTTTTTCGTTCTCACGTAATTTTTATCTTTCACTTGGACTCATGTTTATTATTGGTATAAGTTTAATTGTACAGATGGCTTCTTCTAATACATTCATTCAGTCAATGGTGGAAGATTCAATGCGTGGCAGGGTTATGAGCCTGTATACCATGTCATTTATGGGTATGGCAACTATTGGTAATCTTTTTGCAGGAGCTATCGCCCAGCATATTGGTGTGCAATATACCCTGCTTTTAAGTGGAATGGGCTGTACTGTGGTTGCTGCAATGTTTTTTAAACAATTGCATACACTGAAAAAAATACTAATAACTCAATACAGTTATGCAACAAAAAGTTTAAAAGAGTAAGTAAAATCTGACTATAGGCCCATGGTTGAGTAATATAAATGATGTATCATAACCAAGTTCACTGGAATCAGAGGCGTGCCCACCCCACTTTTGTAGAAGTGCCAGATTGCCACTGTATCCAATCGCTAATGCAGAAGTTTCGGTAAAGAAATATGCCAATCCATATGCAAGATCTGCACCCATATACGAAACTGTCGATTTTTGACCCACAATTTTTTTTCCTGGATTAAGTGACATTGCCCATTGCAAAGCTTCGTCACTTAATGTTCCCTTACCCAGCCCAAATCTGGCAATGTACGAGAGCCATGGGGTTAACCCCATATCAGGTTTGGTTAACTCGTTGTCCACACCACGGATTGCAGAAGATAAAGAATCCAATCCTAAAATTATTGAGTATAACGATATTTGGTATTCTTTATCATATATAGGTGTACCGGATGTGATAAGAGCTTCATCTAAGAATTTAACACGAACTGGAATAGTAAGAGCAGTATGCCCAAAACCAAAGTATCCAAAATCATTGGGATAATATATCAAATCATAATGTTTGATTTTCAATTTATAATCAAAAGATGATGTCATACCAGAGGCCAAAATGCCATCCCACTTTGCTGTACCTTCCAGATTGCCATATGTTATTTTAAGGATAAAGCCCTTGTATCCAAGGTACCCAAGTATTTGCTCAATTCTTCCAATCATTCTGTCACCAGTATCGATATTGATGCCAAATGTAATTCCATAGTCAGAAAGACGTATGTTTGACTCATATGAGGTTAATGCTGTACGGTCAAATTTATATTTTAATGGTATTTTTTCATCATAGTCTTTGGCAAAAAGATACGAAACATTCCACCACACCCATGGTTGTAGATTTACCCCAATCCATATTTGATCATCTT
>JAOAIH010000017.1 GCA_026414805.1 Spirochaetota bacterium
ATTTTATTCTTTGGCCTTCTATAAGGGTTTGAGTTAGTACATTTTTTCCTTTGATATCAGCTACGTACAAAATATGAGGTATGGATTTGTATCCGGGTTTTAAAATAAAAATTGTAATGAGTATTCCTACAATAAGGATGGAGAAGGTAAAAGCAATACTGCGCCGGTATGTTTGGACAAAGTTGGAAATAGTATTCTTAAATGTTTTTTTATCGTAATATTGCAGTTGACTTGAATAATAATGCAAAATGGATGATAATACATCCTTGGAGGGTTCAACGGGTTTTTGGGGGGCGATAGCAACCTTAATTAGTCTTAATTTTTTTAAACAAATATCGCACTTTTCAATATGAAGCAAGGCTTTTCTTGCCTCATCTTTATCAAGACTGTTTTTTACCAGGGCTAGTAATGTGAGTTCATTGAGATGCTTCATAGCATATATTTACCCCTTAATTATATTACAATTATATCATAAAAATTGGTCATTAAAAGCTATAAATTTTCGTAAAATCCCTTATTTTTTAAATATGAAACTATATGGATTACTGTAGATTGTAATTTACGACGAACTGTCCGTTCAGATATTTGAAGTAATTTTGCAATTTCTTCATTTGAATAGTTGTTCTCTCTTTTTAAAATAAAAATTGAGCGGCTGATTGGATCAAGTTCTTTCAGGGCATTTGCAACTTCTTGCTGTATTTCCTGAAATAATAAGTCATTTTCGACAGTATCATTTGATATTACATAAGGGCTATCTTCTTCAAAACTATCTGTTCTTACATTTTTTTTAAGATAGTTAATAGATAAATTATGAGCAGATGTATATAATAATGATTTTACTGTATTGGGATTAATATCAGTTTTTTTTGAGTATTCAATTAAATTAATAAATGTATCCTGCAAAATATCTTCCGCCGATTCATATGAACCAATAAGGTGATAAATATAATTGAAAATTTCTTTGTAATATGTTGTATATAATGAAATAAGTTCTTCTTTTGAAATCATATTTTTTTTATAAAAAAATGTCCGTTTTTTATATTATGGATTGTATTATACTTCAAAGAGTTGATAATAAATAAATTTTATCAACAAAAAATTTTTAAATAACTCTATTAGGAGGGTTGTATGAAAAAGTTGTTAGCTACATTAGTATCACTGCTTTTTGCTGCAGCTGTATTTGCTCAGGCTCCAGCACAGAAGGAAGCTCCAAAAGCTGCTGAGCAGCCAAAAAAAGTTGAAGCAAAGAAAGAAGAAAAGAAAGAAGTAAAAGCTCAGAAGAAAGAAGCAAAAGAAGTAAAGAAAGAAGAAAAGAAAGAAGTAAAGGAACAGAAGGGTGCTGCAAAGTAACAACCCCATTAATTTAAATCATAATAATAAGCCATGCTATAAAAGCATGGCTTATTTTTTAATAGTGTAAAAAAATATAATTAATTTAAAAATAAAAATTTTTCACAAATTGGATTACTATAGGGTAATCATAATATTTTAGTATAGTCAAAATGCATTATTTATTACAAATAAGGAATATATATGAAAACTCTGCTTAATAAAAATGTTATTTTTATCTTAATAATTTTTTATTTGATAGTAATACATATAACATTAGTACATTCGAAAGGATTAGAAGCAACAATTGGGTTTAAAAGCAAATACACTTCGGGTATTTCTGATTCTAATATCGTATATAAGCCTTATGGTAAGATAGGGTATGATATTGATTTTTTAGAGATTAATATAACAGGTACATATACAATTCATCAACAGATAACTGATGGTTTGGGTAATTTTGCTGAAATTAATACAAGCCAGATTTTGATTCAATCACTCATCAATATCGCAGATGTTTTTGAAGTAGGCGGAGGATACTCATTAACGAAAGGTGATAGATCGTATAATAGCAGCATGTATAAGATAAATGGGTGTTTGTATATTGGGGATATCACATTAGATATGGATTATTCAAATGAACATATTGAATATTACTTCACTACTGATGTAGAGAGCAAGAGCAAAACATTTATTGGTTCATTGGATTATGATGCTAATGATTCATTAGGATACGAATTAGAGTATCACTATTTGTCCAATAATTTTTCAAACTTGGACTATACATATACCAAAAACATTATACGAACAGGACTGTCGCTATATAGAGATACCACGATTTATATGGCTGGTATTAATGTTGGCAAAGATTCTGGAGATTATATGATTTACGGTTCTGATCTTGCGGTCAGTAAAAAAATATATCAGAAGTTAAAAATAATGATATTATATGCTTTAGATTATTATAACGCTCCTACAGTTGTCACAGTTTCTGGAGGTGGACATGGTGGAAATAACAATGCCGGGCACAAGGGGATGAATCCATATTTACGGTCTAATCTTATTGGAAAGTCATTTTTTTCTCACTCATTAAGTGTTTCATTTTCATATTCTTTTTAACAAAATATACTTGATGTTTTAAAAATAATTTTTGCGATAGTAATAAATAGTAATAAATATATATAGAAATAAGAAATATTTAGTATTCAGGAGCTATCGGTGCTTGAGCAGAAAATCGAAAAATTAAAAAAGCAAAAAAAAGCAATTATACTTGCCCATAATTATCAAAATCCCCAAGTTCAGGATATTGCTGATTACACCGGTGATTCTTTAGAGCTGTCAAAGATAGCAGCAAACAACGATGCAGAGATTATTATTTTCTGCGGTGTTCATTTTATGGCAGAATCAGCATATATACTATCGCCCCAAAAAAAAGTTATTTTGCCTGATATAACAGCTGGATGCCCCATGGCTGATATGGCACAAGTTGAAGATGTTATTGAAATGAAAAATAGGTATCCTGAAGCAGCAGTTGTAACATATATTAATTCTTCAGCAGATGTGAAAGCAATGTCGGATATATGTGTTACATCTTCAAATGCAGTTAATATCGTCAATAAACTCAGGAGTGAAACAATAATTTTTATACCCGATAGGAACTTGGCACAGTATGTTCAACGATTCACATCAAAAAAAATAATCCCATGGAAGGGATTTTGTCCAACTCACGATCGTTTTACAAAAGAAGAATTGATTGCAGTTAAGCAAAGATATCCTGATGCTTTTGTAATTGTTCATCCTGAATGCAGGCCAGAAATAATTGATATGGCAGATATGACTTTGTCAACCGGACAGATGGTCAAAAATGTGAATACGATAAAAAATAATGAAATAATAATTGGTACAGAAGAAGGCATGCTTCATAAATTAAAAAAAATTGCTCCTCAGAAAGAATTTATTCTTGCTTCAAAAAGTTTTATATGCCCAAATATGAAAAAGATTACTTTGGAAAAAATTTTCAAAGCTTTATCAGAAGAACAGCCTATAGTCACAGTTGAAGAAAATATCAGGATAAAGGCTTTGACAGCATTACAGCGAATGTTAGATCTATCCTGATTTGTGGTGAGGCATATTTTGGAAAATATTGAATTAAGTGATGAAATTCAAAAAATACGTGAAAGAACATTTAACCCTGAATTTAAAGAACTAATTGCAAAAGTTATTAATAAGCCCGATGTTACAATAGATAACCCAAACATGTTGCTTTACTCATTGCATGAGCTATACTATACTTTTCTGAGCAGATCATTTAATGATTCTGCATCGTTTATAAATCCTGAAATTAATTATGAAAACAGATTACAATTCATTGGAGAAGAATTAAGTGGCAAACTGAAATCATTAGGCTTTGTTGAGTCTGTAATTTTTCTTTATGATTTTAAACAAAATTATTTTGGAATTTTAACTAATTCATTCAGTGAAAATATTTTTAGAGATTTTTTTATTACATTATCAGATGATATTTATAAAAAAATTTTACATGAGCCTGATGGAGTAGTAATTGATTTTAATTCAATTAAAAATGATGAATTATATAAAAAAAGAATAGTATTATTTGACGAACAAAGCTTTTTGATCTGGGCATTTTCAACATATCATCTTGTAAAAAAGATTTTATCTTTTTTTAACATTCCGTGCCCTGCAGCTATAGAGATTTTTTGCCCTATAATATTTGTTAAAGTACATGAGAAATTTACAATTAATGACAACATAATGAATGAGTTATACTGTAATTGCATTTCTATAATATTTTCATTAGTGGAATTATATTCAGCAATAAGTAAAAGTTCCCTTTTTTATGGTTCAAATTATTTCCATGAAGTATTTAAGGTTTTTGAAAATTATTATTATATTTCAAAAGCAAGCGATTGTACAAAATATGTAATTATCAAGTCAAAATTTGAAGATCAGAATATATATTGCCTTTTCAGATATTTATCACAAAAATTTAAAGAGTTAAAATCTGTTTCCTGTATAAATTACAGGCCAATGATAGGATTGATTTTATTGTTTATATATGAAGAAAACAAAGATATAGAAGATGAAATTAGAACACTGTCTTCAATATTCATTGATTCAATTAAAATAGGAATTGTAGATAAATCAAAGATTAATAACCCGGTTTCATTATATAAATATATTGTTGATTTATAAAATAAATCTATATTAAATTTTTTATTAATAAATAAAATATACTTGAATAAAAATAATTTATTATTATCATTATTATTTTAAGACATATTTTTATCAATTTTTTAAAACGATTTTTTAAATATGATTTGAAATTATTTTAAGAAAATGTTGGTAAAAATAGAGCAAATAAAAAAAGTTTTAGAGAATAATCCAGGTTGTGTGTTGAAATATTTACAAAACTATACTGTAAAAGGGAAAACCTATCATGAATTAGACCAAATATTTGTTGATGATTTATATAGGTTTGAGCAAGCTGGCATAGAAACAGTTGATATAAAATATGATGAGATAGTTTATAGTTTATTGTCTACACTATATCCTGTTGAATACCGTATACCGTACGCCTGGGCTGATTTTATTACCTTTGACCGTAAATTGGAGACCTTAGAAAGGGTTAGTACATTGACAAAACGAAAACGTTATTTAATCTGTGTAGGTGATATTTACTCTTACGATCAACATACTGGTAAAAGAGTTACTATTTTCAGACATAACGATGCAATAGATTATAAACGGTGGAATCAAGTGAAACGTCTTCTTGACAAGAATAAGCGCATATACTACAGGAATTCAGAAAATGGTATTATTATTTTTGTTAATCTCCAACCACATGCGGAATCAAGTTATATTGAGCGATTTAAAAAAAATACTGATCTAGTAAGTGCGATAGTTGCTCGTAAAAAAGATTGTAAAATAGAAATATCACCTGATTTTATACCAACTGAAGATGTCTACACTATAAATGATCCAAAAGACCTTTTAAAATTTTATCAGCAATCTAATGCACGACTAATAATTATTGGCGAAACATTAAATGATGATTATAGAAAAGCATTATTGCAGGTAAAGGAATATGATAAATTTGCAAGAATGATGGTGGTACCCAATCTTGATTTGAGAAATATTGACCATTTTTTATTACAAGTAAAAATGGTATATAATGCAGATAGGTGGACAGAGTGAAAGGAGAATGTTTGAGTGAAAAAACCTAAAAAAAAATCTATATTAAAATATTTTGAGCCAATAGATTCAGAAAAGACATTATCAGAAAATTTTGGTTCTCTTGATCTAGAGGGAAGTTTTGGGTATTTTGCTTTGAGTAACCAGAATAAAAATTTGTTTTTAAATAGATTGAATGTAGACACACTCTACAAAATGATTAAAAAAGTTGGCTTGGTTGATCACTTGATGAAAATAGGATTTAGTAATATATTGATTGATGTTGATAAGGATGATGCGCAAATTCATTATTTAAAAATATATTATGAAAAAATAGATCCTAATCATCTTTTAATTGATTTAAGAGTATCTGAATCACGTTTTATTCCACAAAAAAGGTTTTGCGAAGAGTATGATGCCCCCAGGTCATTAGATATGGTCGTTATTGAATGGCTATCTGCACAAAATCCAAAAGCTACATTTGATGCTAATAAACCACAACTTCCAGGTCAATCTAAACCTGGGTTGGGGAGCTTAAATTATATGATGGAATTAATGTATATTGTGGGAGAACAGGTAGTTAAAGATGGTTTTATGGATGTACCAGACCATTTTCATGGTGCTGTTATGTATTCAAGAAAATTTAAATTTTTCAATCCAAGTCATGAAGCAATTTTAAGAGCTATCTTACGGGATATTAAGGGTTATTCACTATCTGATATGTCATGGGGCATGATTACAGGGACAATAATTGATAAAAATACCAATACCCCACAGGTGTACGACCCTTCAGAACAGGTGTTTCCTGTATCCAAACGTATGAAAGATTATTTTGATTCTAAAAAATACAAAGAGAAATTTAAAAAAATTTATGAATCTAAAAAATATTATTTTGATTATGAAAAAATGTGTCGGATAAGGGAAAAGATGTTACAAGAAGTTAAACCAGATGAGCTATAAATGTTGTATTTTAAGGGATTCTCTTTGAGTTGGAAACCCTGTACCACCTCCGTACGT
This sequence comes from Spirochaetota bacterium, assembly GCA_026414805.1. Classification (NCBI taxonomy): domain Bacteria; kingdom Pseudomonadati; phylum Spirochaetota; species Spirochaetota bacterium. Next base: position 6,538 of record JAOAIH010000017.1, read on the forward strand.
TGCAACAATAAGTGAAGGTAATGTAATAAAATAACGCGTGCTGGCATCGCTACTTTAGTAAAGATGCCAGCACGCGTATAATCCGGATAATAATAAAGATCATTTACACCATGGTAATAGGTGTAAAAATTATCACTTAATCTTTTGCATCTCCTCTTCTCTAAGGACTTTTCGCAATATTTTCCCTACATTACTCTTGGGTAATTCAGTTCTGAATTCAACTATAGTAGGTAATTTATATTTAGCCAGCTTTGTAGCACAGTAATCGATTATTTCCTTTTCAGTGGCTGTTTCACCTTCTTTAAGTACTACAAATGCTTTGATCTGTTCTCCCCGTGTGGGGTGGGGAATCCCTATACAACACGCTTCCAGCACCTTTGGATGTGTATATAGAACTTCATCAATCTCACGAGGATAGACATTATATCCACCTGATATTACCATATCTTTTTTTCTGTCTACAATGAAGAAGTAACCATCCTCGTCCATGATTGCGATATCACCAGTGTAAAGCCAACCATTTCTAATTGTTTTAGCTGTTTCATCGGGTCTATTCCAATATCCTTTCATAATCTGAGGGCCTTTGATAATCATTTCTCCTGGCTGGCCCACAGGCATATCTTTTTCTCCCGTTTCAAGATCAACTATTCTTACTTCTGTGCTAGGATAAGGAATACCAATGCTTCCAGATTTTTGTACAGTTCCATAAGGATTTGAGTGAGTAACAGGTGATGCTTCTGTTAATCCGTAACCTTCATTGATATGTACACCAGCTTTTTCTTCATATGCTTTTATAACTTCCAGTGGAAGTGGTGCGCTACCACTCATAAGACGTTTAATACATGTAAGATCCAATTTTTCAAAATCAGGGTGATTAAGCATTCCTATATACATTGTTGGGACAAGGCATGCAATTTGGGGACGGTATTTTTGGATTATATCCATCAAAGCTTCAGGTGTAGGTCTGCCAGTAAGAATTGTCTTAAATCCATCATAAATATTTAAATTCATAACAGTTGATAAACCATATACATGGAAAAATGGTAATGCCCCAACCATTGTCATCTCGTCACCTCTATGAATGGTTGTATCCCATGCATCTATTTGTTGTAATTGTTTTGTCAGATTACTATGAGTTAACATGGCACCTTTTGAAACCCCTGTTGTGCCGCCTGTATATTGTAATTGGGCAATATCATCAGTAGTAACTATTACTTTTGGAGGATTGGGGGGATAGTTACTCATAATATCTTTCCATTTGAATACATTGTCTGCTTGTTTTGGTTCAGCGGATAAAACGGTGTTAGGGTCTACTGATGAAGGAAGATAATCTCGCAGAGATACACAAACAATCTGTTTCACATGAGTCTTTGGCCTTAAATCAATGATTGTATTCCCAAAAAGATCTAGCGTTACAACAACTTTAGCACCGGAATCGTTAAATTGATATTCTAATTCAGCAGGGGAATATAAAGGATTATGCATAACTACTATGCCGCCAATTTTAATGATCGCATAGTAAGCTGCTACGCAATGAAGTATATTTGGCAAATGTATCGCAACACGGTCGCCTTTATTTATTCCAAAATCTGCCAGGCATGTTGCAAATCTATTCACTGCATCCCCAAGTTCACTATAGGTCATTTCATAACCCTGGGAAACAAAAGCTACCCTATTAGGATATTTTGTGATAGCTTCTTCAAAATAATCATTGAGAGTGCAATCAATAAAATCAATTGTGGCAGGTACTCCTTTATCGTAAAATTTTAGCCATGGTTTGTCTTTATATGAGATAGATTTTTTACTCATACACTTTCCTCCTTATACATTTTAGAATTTATTTTAGTTTAATAAGTAAGAAAAATTAAATGTATTGAAGTTGGGAGGGCATGGAATTTTTAAGTAAATGTATGCCCTCCTGTTTAAATAGGATTTTAAATTACATAAAACAATTCATTAAATAACTCATTTGGGAGATGCTAACTTCATTAGTAGCTTTACGATTCCAAGAATACCAACGATAAAGATTCCTCCTCCAATTAATAATATGGCAGTTAAGACAAATGGGTTTTGGGGGTTTGGTGTTTGCATATATGTAGCAGTAAAAAGCAATGCCATAAAAGCATAATTATTAAACAAAATTGGAATAATTTCCCCCAGGGCTACTATACAGTACACAAACAATAATACAAAAATTAGGAAAGCTACAAACTGATCTAAGCCGGCAGTAACAAGGGATGTGACCACTATTTTAGCAACTATTATCATCAATATCCCAAATGCGCCCCCTACAAGCATATTTGGTGCCATCTTTTTATCCATATGAGCCATGAAGAAAAAGATCATAATTAAAAATGCTGGCCAGGCAGGTACATGGAGAATGTGGAACACAATTTCGCCAATTGCGATGAGAATTATTAGAAAAACCCCAAACATTAGCCTATTTTTGTCTAATTTAGCCATAGAAAACCTCCATAATAAAATTTTAAGATTAGTATTATTGAAAAGACATTATTTGATTTACGGAAAAAAGTCAAGAAAAAAATTAATGAATGACCATAAATATCAAAAAATAAAAAAAATAAATTACACAAAAATAATTATATTCATATTATTAAATATTGTATATAAATATTAAAACAAAAGTATAATTATAATGAAGTGTCTTTTAGATTAATTTTGTTAGTAAAGAAATTAACTTATTAGTATGCCCTGTGTGTTTGCAGTTCAATTATTTTATTAATTTCATTTATATTTTTTATAAGTGATTCTTCATGATTTGTCAGCAAAATAATAAGTGTTTGATTAAGATTGTAAATACGTGATATAGATGAATGTATTTCCCTTAAAAGGTCAGAGATCAATGTGCAGGCGGGATTATTGATTTTTAGAATCATGTCTTCAAATTGTGTGTATTCAATACCAATTTTTGACGTGATTTCAGTAATACAACTGGCAATAGAGTAATTACATAAAGAGATGTCTTCAATAATTGCATTATTGACTGATATGATAGTAACTATCGCTTCTTCATTTCCGTTTATTAAATTTAGCTGTATAGTTTGAAGGTTTACCTCAAACTTTTTTAAAAGCATTTGCTTGGTTGAAAGTAAATTATACAACGTATGAAGAAGTGTTACTATATCATCCCTCAATTGAAAATGAACCTTTGGATGCTGTTGCAACTCTATCCGAAGGAGTTTCTTTAGTAGATATTTTATCCCATGCATCCCTTAACTCTTTTAATAGTTTTACAGTATTTTTTAATATTTCAGGGTTTTTCTGTATATTTGCTTCTAACAGCTGCTTTTTGAAGAAAATATATAAATTGAAAAGGTTTCGTGCTACATCGCCACCTTCATTCATATTCAATGCTAAAATCAATTCATTGATAATATCCTGGGCTTTAATGATGTTATTATTGGCAATGTCATATGTTTTAGGGTGCATGTTTTCTATTGCAATATTGCAAAATTTAATGGCACCATCATATAACATTACTATTAATTTACCCTGGTTGGCGGTATTTATCTCTGTGTGTTTATATTGGTCGTAAGGATTTCTATTTGGTAAAGCCATGTAATCCCCCCTCGATTATAAACGCATTGGCATTAAAATTATCGGATAAAAATATACAAATCTTTATTGAATAATGCAATATAAACCTAAAAATTTAACTTAAAATCTGCTTAATTCTATGTAAAATCTCCTCGTATTTTTCCTTGGTTTTCTGGATAATTTCGTCGGGGAGAGGGGGGGGAGGTGAATTTTTATCCCATGTGGTTGTTTCCAGATAATCACGTATAAATTGTTTGTCTAGGCTTACAGGAGAAATACCTGGTTTATATAACGCAGCATCCCAGAACCTGGAACTGTCAGGTGTTAATACCTCATCTATAAGAATTATCTCTTTATCCGAAAATCCAAATTCAAATTTTGTATCAGCTAATATTATTCCAACTTTTTTTAATTTTTCACGTGCAAAATCATATAAATCTAAAGTGACCTGAGCTAGCTTTTCAGCGATATCAGTACTCAGTGACTTTTTCATTTCTTCGATAGTGATATTTTCGTCATGACCGGAATCGGCCTTTGTAGCAGGAGTAAATATAGGGTAGGGTAATTCATCAGCTAGTTGCAATCCTTTAGGCAATTCTATACCACACACTTTTCCTGTCTTCTGGTAATCTTTCCAACCACTTCCAATAATGTACCCACGTGCAACACATTCAAAATCAATTCGCTTTGCTTTTTTGACCAGCACAGCCCTGTCTTTAAAAAATTCAGGGTAATCGCAAAACGGCTTTGGGAAATTTTTATAATCTGTTTCAACGATATGATTATTAATAAGGCGTATATTTTTAAACCATAGATTTGATATTGTATTTAAAATAATGCCTTTACCGGGGATACCATTAGGGAATACCCAATCAAATGCAGAAATTCTATCTGTTGAAACAATAATGAGATGTTCATCATCAACTTTATATACATCTCGTACTTTACCTGAAAATAGTTTTTTTGCTCCTGGAACTTTTGTTGTGGTTACAGCTTCCATAATTTTTCCTTTCTAAATTTATATTTGGCGATAGCTCATTATAATGACTATCAGCTTGATAATTTTTTGATAAGTATATCGTTAACAATCTGCGGATTTGCTTTGCCCTTTGATTCCTTCATAACCTGGCCAATGAGAAATTTCAGTGCCTTATCCTTTCCATTTCTATAATCTTCAACCGATTTTGGATTATTTTTAATGACTTCATCTATAATAGATTCTATAGCTTTGGTATCAGTTACCTGACGCAATCCCTTTTCATTAATAATTGTATCAGGATTTTTACCAGTTTCAAGCATTTCTTCAAAAACGGCTTTAGCAATTTTGCCACTAATAGTTGCATCATCAATTCGCTTCAACAATGTAGCTAAGCTCTGGGGTGAGACAATAAAAGAGTCGATGAATTCAGGATCATCAATCTTTGCAAGAACCTCACTCATTATCCAGTTAGATGCTTTTTTTGGTTGTGCACCATTTGCAACTACAGCTTCATAATATTCTGCAAGTTGTCTTGTAGATGTTAATACTTGAGCATCGTATTCGGGCAATCCATATTGCTGCATAAACCTAGCACGTTTTTCATGCGGCAATTCGGGTAATTCATGTTTTAGTTGTTCAATGTATTCTTTTGAAATTTCAATTGGTGGCAAATCCGGTTCGGGGAAATATCGGTAATCATGTGCTTCTTCTTTTGAGCGCATTGAAAATGTTATATTGCGATCGGCATCCCATAATCGCGTTTCTTGAACTATCCTTTCATTCTGAAGCAACATCTTTTTCTGGCGTTCAATTTCATACTCAAGAGCCAATTTTACTGAACGGAAACTATTTAGATTCTTTATCTCAACTTTCTGCCCAAATGTTGTAGAACCTTTAGGTTTCAAGGAAACGTTTACATCACACCGCAAACTTCCTTCTTCCATATTACAGTCGGAAACTTCTATATATTTAAGTATGGAACGTAAATTTTGAAGATATTGATATGCTTCATCAGGCGAAGAAATATCCGGTTCAGAAACAATTTCAACCAATGGGACACCAGTTCGGTTGAAATCGACGTACGAAATTTTATTATCAGAATCTTCACTATGTATATTTTTTCCAGCATCTTCTTCCATGTGCAGGCGTGTGATACCAATCTTTTTGATGCCTTCCTTAGTTGCTATCTCAATATATCCATCATAACATATTGGCTTGTCATACTGTGAAATTTGGTAAGCTTTAGGAAGGTCAGGATAAAAATAATTTTTGCGGTCAAATTTACTGTATGTAGCTATCTTACAATGCAATGCCAACCCGGCTTGTATAGCTTTTTTTAACACTTCCTTATTTAAAACAGGCAATACACCTGGCAGGCCAAGGCATACCGGGCACACTTGTGTATTTGCTGGTGAACCAAATTGAGTTGAACATGAACAGAATATTTTTGATTTAGTATTTAGCTGAACATGTACTTCTAAGCCAATTACTGCATCAAATTCCATAAAGACACCATCAATGATATATTGTAAAGTATAGCTTTGATTAGCCAGGGTATTGCATATTTGTCAACAAAAAACGGTGGCTCTACTTTTAAATGATTAAAAATTTTAATAAAATTCAAGTTAACAGTTTATTTAACGGATAGTATCGCCATTGAAGTTTTATTAGTAATGAACATGTATAAAAACTATTAACTGATTATTGTATAAAAATATAGTTTTTGGCAATATTTTAATGTGGAACCTTTCTTTTTTTGTCATTGGAAGTTTTTATTCAAGGTGTACGTGCATTTTAGGCATGTTAAATTCTTACTTTAAGAAAATATTTATTGATTTTATTCATTAATTGTTATATACTACCATAATAGTAGTATATAACAATAGCACATTTAAATCATGAAATGTATATATAACATAAAGACAGTAAATTCAATTGTTTTCAATTTTTTGGTTTTAATAATATTTGGTATTCTACCCACCCAGGCTGGATCTGAAACTATAGATTTCATCAAAGCTCAAAATATACTTTTGGTGCATAATATGAAATTAAAGGCAATGCAGCTTCAGGTTGAACAAAGTAAAAAAAAGATATCTATAGAATCATCATTGCCTGATCCCGCAATAAAGCTGGGTATAAACAATGTTCCAGTTGATACACCATCTTTCAATGAATCAGATATGACAAGCAAAGAAATTGGTGTATATCAAATGATTCCTTTATTTGGGAAGTTATCCACAAAAGAACGAATTGCATACCTTGAATATAAAAAAGCTCTGGAGACTTACAGGCTATATCAGGCATATTATCTACATTTAATGCGCTCATATTTTTTTGAAATTGTATATTTTAAAGAATACCTCAAAATTATAGAAGAAACAAAGCAGTATCTTGCTCTGCTGATAGATATTCAGAAATCAAGAAGTACAACAGGGATTTCCTCATTATCGGATATTCTTAAAATAAGTGTCGAATCATCAAAATTGGATGAAGAGATAATAACTGTCAATGCTTCTATTGCTGAAATGCAAAACAATATCGCATATCTTTTAGGAACAGATAGTAACCGTAATATTGAATACAATATAAAAAATATTAATTTTTATCTGGTAAAAATCCAGAACCAAATTGAAAGTGATCAAGTTTTAGCCAATAATCCTGAATTACAGTTACTATCGCTCCAGATTCTAATTGATGAAGAAGGAGTAAAACTAAAACAGAAAGACCTGTACCCAGATGTGGAAGTAGGAATTGCCTATATGCAGCGAGATAAAACTCCACAAGGAACAAGCCGTGATGATATGTTCACTGTTATGGCAACGTTTAACATACCTGCCTGGTTTACCAGTAAAAACATACCTTCTATTCAAGAGATGAAAATAAAAAAAGGAGAATCAGAAGCGTTACATAAGGATAAACAAAATGAATTAACGTTTGCACTTAACACATTATCACAGAATATAAAAAAGTGGGGGCAACTACACCAACTATATTCCAATCAAATCATTCCACAGCTGAATGCCATGCTCCAAGCTGATATTGCCTATTATAGAGCAGGGAATATTGAATTCATGAAGCTTGTAGATACAATACGTATGCGTTTGAACTACAAACTTCAATTGCTGAATACTATCAAAGAATATTGTAAGGCGATTTCTTTTTTGCATTTTATGCAAGGTGATATCTCTGTAATGGATTGGGAAGGTATGCAATGAAACGAGTATTGGTAATACTTTTTGTTGCAATTGTAGTTGCTGCAATAAGTTTTATTGTTTATAACTATCTCCACAATGCTCCTGAAAAAAAAATCACTGAAGTTATGTATACCTGCCCAATGCATCCACAAATAATTATGAATTCTCCGGGGAGTTGTCCTATATGTGGAATGGACCTTGTGCCGGTAAATGCAATCCAAGAAAAAAGTGATCATGCAGATCATGGAATGATACAAGAAAAAGCACCAATTCATCTCACTCAAAATCAAGAAGAAATCCTTGGGATTACATATGAAACTGTTGGGGTAAAAGAAATTGTAAAAGATATCATTACTTCAGCAACTATTGAGCCAAATGAAGAGAATGTATATAAAATTACAGTGCGAGTATCGGGATGGGTTGAAAAGCTGTATATAAATCAGACCGGGCAATATGTTGCAAAGGGTACCCCCTTGTTTTCACTATACAGTCCCGAATTGTATGCTGCGATGGATGAATATGTTGCAATATTGAACACTATTGATGCAAGCCTTGATAACAGCATTAAGGAAGTTATTCTTAATTTGAAACATGCGTCCCAAGAAAAGTTAAAAATATTTGGTTTAACACAGCGTCAAATAGATGAAATTGCAAAATCAAAAAAAGCACCACGTGTTATTCAATTGGTATCACCATATTCAGGATACGTTACTGAAAAAAATGTATATGAAGGTCAGAAAGTTTCATCTGATGAAAACCTTTTTACAATAACAGATCTTACAACTGTCTGGGCTATTGGTGATATCTATCAGCCTGACGTTCCTTATATTACAATTGGTATGCCTGCAGTGTACAGAATTCAATCATGGAACAATAAAGAATACAAAGGGCATGTAGAATTTATATATCCTTTTGTGAACGAAAAAAGCCGCACACTAAAGGTTAGAGTAGTAATTCATAATAACAGACTAGAATTAAAGCCAGGCTTATATGGAGAGCTTGCTTTGCGATTTTCTGTAGGTAAACATATTGCTATACCCCAACAGTCAGTGTTCAGAACAGGTACTCAAAGCTATGTGTTTGTAAAGATGAAAGATGGAACATTAATGCCACATGAAATTATAACAGGCATATTAGGCAACAACGGCTATTATGTTGTGGAAAAGGGCCTTAAAAAAGGTGATGTAATTGTATCCTCGGCAATGTTTCTTATTGATTCTGAATCCCAGTTAAAGGCTGTATTCAATAAGGTTAAGGATGGTCATACACATTGAGGCACGTCAACGGTAACTATCGCATATGATAAACAAAATTATTACATTTTCTATCCACAACAAATTACTGGTGTTGATTTTCTTTTTATTATTAATAGTATATGCAATATACGCAATCAATAACATCCCACTTGATGCTATTCCAGATTTGTCAGATACCCAGGTGATAATTTATACAAAGTGGGATCAGAGCCCACAGATAGTTGAAGCTCAAGTAACGTATCCAATAATTTCAGCGCTGTTAGGTGCACCAAAGGTTAAGACAATTCGTGGCTTCAGCGATTATGGATTTTCATATATATATGTCATTTTTGAAGATGGCACTGATATATATTGGGCACGCAGCAGGGTTGTGGAATACCTTTCCAAATTACAGGGGACATTGCCCAAGGATATAAAAATGGAAATTGGACCTGATGCTACGGGTGTTGGATGGATATTTCAGTATGTGTTAATTGACAAAAGTGGTGCCTATGACCTTTCACAACTAAGAACTCTTCAAGATTGGTATATTAAATATTCATTACAGTCGGTTAATGGCGTTGCCGAAGTTGCCACCATTGGTGGGTTTGAAAAACAATTTCAGATTTCCATTGATCCAAATAAATTGTACCTCTACAATGTTACTTTATTTGATGTGATTGAAGCAATAAGAAGAAGCACCAATGAAATCAGTGGCAGGTTTTTGGAATTATCGGGCAAAGAATATATGGTGCGTGCCGAAGGGTATATTCAAAACATTAGTGCTCTGAAAAAGGTTGTAGTTAAAACTACTGGTTCCACACCTGTATTTCTTGAAAATGTAGCTGATGTTTCAATTGGACCAATGTTGCGGAGAGGAATTGCTGATTATAATGGGCAGGGTGAGGTAGTTGGTGGCATTATTGTCATGCGGCATAAAGAAAATGCTTTGAATGTCATCAATGCAGTCAAAGAAAAGTTAAAAGAAGTAGAACACGGTCTTCCAGAAGGGGTGGCGATAGTTCCTGTATATGACAGGTCTGGCTTAATTAAGCAATCCATTGCAACATTAACCGACGCATTGATTAAAGAAGTAATCGTTGTCAGCTTAGTGATACTCATTTTTCTATGGCATATTCCCTCAGCTTTTGTGCCAATCATCACCATTCCTATTTCGGTTGTACTTGCATTTATCCCCATGTACTTTATGAAAATAACCTCCAATATAATGAGTTTAACAGGAATTGCGATTTCAATTGGTGTTCTGGTTGATGGTGCAATTATAGAGGTAGAAAATGCATATAAAAAAATTGAGCACTGGATTGCCAACGGTAAACAGGGCAATTACCATGATGTTCGAAAAGAAGCTCTGCTAGAAGTTGGACCTTCAGTGTTTTTTTCTTTATTAGTAATTACAGTGGCATTTTTACCCATTTTTACATTAGTAGATCAGGAAGGTCGTCTTTTTACACCGTTAGCATGGACAAAAACGTTGACAATGGCACTTGCAGCGATACTGGCAATAACATTAGACCCGGTAATCAGGATGCTTTTTACACGTTTGGAACCATTCAAACTTAAATCTACAATTTTGTCGTACATTTTTACTACATTATTTGTTGGCACATATTACTCTGAAGAAAAACATCCAATAAGCAAGTTCCTTTTCAAATTCTATACTCCCGCCTGCAGGTTTGTACTGCAATACCCAAAACAGGTAATTGTAGGCTCGGTGCTTCTGTTTATATTGTCGGTCCCGGTATTTGTTTTATTAGGTTCTGAATTTATGCCGCCTCTAAATGAAGGTACTATTCTTTATATGCCAACTACGTTACCTGGGATATCACTTACTCAGGCAAAAAAACTGTTAACATATCAGGATAAAATACTCCTATCATTTCCTGAGGTTGATGCAGTTTTTGGAAAAGCGGGAAGGGCTGAAACCTCTACAGATCCTGCACCCCTCTCAATGATAGAAACAACTATTGTATTAAAACCAAAGGAGCAATGGAGGCAAGTAAATAGATGGTATTCAAGTTGGGCTCCAGAATGGTTAAAGAATCTTTTACGGATACTTTGGGATGATAGGATCAGTTATGAACAATTGATTAAGGAAATGGATGCTGCCTTGAAAATTCCCGGAGTGACCAATGCCTGGACAATGCCAATAAAGGGGCGTATTGATATGTTGACAACTGGTATAAGAACGCCTATTGGAATAAAAATACTTGGTTCTGATGTTAATACTATAGAACAAATTGGCAAAAAGATTGAAGAGATTTTGCAAAAACTTGAAGGAACACGAAGTGTGTATGCTGAACGAGCTTCGGGAGGATATTATGTTACCATTGAACCTGATAGAGAAAAAATGGCGCGATATGGCTTAAAGCTTGAAGATGTGCAAATGATAGTGGCAACAGCCATAGGTGGACAAACAATAACTGAAACGATAGTTAATTCACGTGAACGGTATACAATTAATATACGATATCACAGAGATTTCAGGGATAATATTGATGTATTGAAGAGAGTAGTAATACCAACACCTAATGGATATAATGTACTGTTGCAGGAAGTTGCTGACATAAAACTGTCATATGGCCCTTCTATGATAAGAAATGAAAATGGCATGATAGCAGGGTATGTATTTGTTGATATTAATGATACAGATGTAGGAAAATATGTTGAAAGAGCAAAACAAATAGTCTATTCATCAATCAGCATTCCTGCAGGTTATACGATAACATTTAGTGGACAATATGAAAACATGTTACGAGTAAAGCAACGATTATTAATTATATTACCTGTTACATTGATATTAATACTATTAATTTTATATATTAATACAAAAAGTATTTTTAAGACTTTTGTGATATTGTTGGCTGTTCCTTTTTCATTGATTGGTGCTGTGTGGTTATTGTATATTCTTGATTATAATGTATCGATTGCTACATGGGTTGGTATGATTGCACTGATGGGTCTGGATGCAGAAACAGGTGTTTTCATGTTGTTATTTTTAGATCTATCGTATGAAGAAGCCAAAAAAAATAACAGATTACAAACCATTAATGATTTAAAGAATGCGATTCTACATGGTGCAGTTCAGAGAATACGCCCCAAAATGATGACAGTAATTACCACTATGGTTGGGCTTTTTCCAATTATGTGGTCAACGGGTACTGGTGCTGATATGATGAAACGGATAGCAGCTCCTATGGTTGGAGGATTAACTACATCTTTTATTATGGAATTGCTGGTATACCCTGCTATATATTATCTATGGAAATTACATCAATTGAAATTAAAAAATTAAATTGAGAGAAGTGCATATATAACAAGGTTAATGATAAGTGCAGTAGTTTATCATTATAAATAATGATTTTATTTTGAATTGAATGTGTCATTTGAACATCGTTGTAGATATAATGCATAAATAACTTTTAACTACAAAAAATAAAGAAGTATTACAGTTAAGGTTTTATGCACTATATTTTCTAAGAAGGATAAAATATTGACAAATCAATCCGTTTCAAATATTTTTACTGTATACTTCACTTGAAGTAATAATATTGCTCAATACTATAAGGCTTTTATGTAATGGTTGAAATGCGGAAGTTTGTAAGTATTACAATTCTATTTCTATTTTTTATTAGCATAGTGACAGGATTTGTATTAGGAAAATTGCTTTTAGCAAAAACTATATCTGGAAGCACTGCTATATCCTTCTTTATAGCACGTCCTTTATATTCATATTCTGTAATTAATAACAGATTATATAGTAACAATCCCATAGAGAGATTAACTGGATACTGTACCTTATATGATTTAAATATAGTAGATAATACTTTTTTGTATGAGAGATATAAGCAGGAAGATACTGTACCAAATAAGCGAATGGTTTTGAATATTTTATCATTAAAACCGCAGAAGCAACTTTACCACTTTTTGGATGAAGTATATGAGCTATCGGATAAAGATTTGAAGATGCAAATAGTAAAAATTGTGAAAAAACATTTCCATGATAAATTAGATGAATTTGCACAAAAGCATAATGTGGATGTGCAATGGATCCATAGTGATTAGGAAAACTTCTTGACTGTTATGCTGATTCCATGACGATGATTACAATTGGTAATATACATGTGAGGGGCATTTGAAGGTTGGTTTATTTGGTGGTACATTTAATCCCATTCATACCGGGCATTTGATAAATGCTCAGTTCATAAGGGAAGAATTTAACTTAGATTTTATTATCTTTATTCCAGCAAAATATCCGGTGCATAAAGAGTTGGAAGATAATGTAAATGCAGAACATCGTTATAAAATGATAAAATTGGCAATTGAAGATGTAGATTATTTTAAAGTGTCTCGTATTGAGATTGATAGGGAAAAGCCTTCGTATACGATATATACTGTTGAAGAAATTTTACAAAAGCATCCCGATTGGAAATTATTTTTTATCATTGGGTATGATGCATTTAATGAAATTAATACTTGGAAAGATTGGAAGCGATTGTTAATGACTATTGATTTTATTATAATGAAACGACCTGGTGATATTTTACATAAGCGTTTTCACAAGTATATGTCGCGGATACATTGTGCAAATAATCCTGTTATTGATATAAGTTCCTCGTTAATACGAGAGAGAGTGAAGAACGGCAAATCTATACGATATTTATTACCTGTTAAAGTTGAAAAATATATTTATAAGAATGGGTTATATAGAAGTGAAAGATAAAATACGATTAATTGTCTCTATAACATTGCTTTGTATTGTAGTGCTTGGTATATTTTATGTTTACCGTAGGTTGACACGTAATGCAATAGACACATTAGCTTCAAACAAAGAATTAATTAATATACTGGTTGCGGCAAGTAACGAATATAATGAACGTAGGCACTCATTCTATGCAATTTTACACTTCAATCCTGAGAAGAAAAGTATAGGTGTTACGTTTATTCCGCCAAATTATCTGGTGACTCTTAATAAAAGGACTGGCAAAGCAAGAAGGCTTGCAACACTTTCATTTTCAGATCATAATGATATTGTAGACTCACTTGAATATGACCTTCATATAACGATCCCTTTTTACATTGAATTATATGCTTCCGATGTGGTAAAAATTATTGATTTAATTGAAGGAGTGAATTTGTATGTATTAGATCAGGTTAAAGCAGATTTGGGGTTTACAACAGGGATCAATTACTGCGATGGACATAAAGCACTGTGGTATATTAATAAAGTTGAGCAAAATTCAATTTATTTAAAATATGATAGAATAATGGATGTTGTGCTTACATTATTTACAAATAAAGATTTATATAAAAAATATGCAAATAAAAAGTATATTGGGGAAATGGTGAGTTCCATCAATACAAATTTATTAATACAGGAAATGATATCACTGGTTGATCTTGTCTATGATGCAAAAACTGTGTATACAACTGTTATGCCAGGTAAAATGGATAAAGAAAATAATTATACAGTGGATGATATTACAAGAAAATTGTATGAACAAAAGTTTTTACGTCCACTAGTCCTTGATATAAAAGATTCCGAATCAATTAAAGTACGAATATTAAATGGGTCTGATATACCAGGGCTTGCCCGAAAAATGCGAAATGTATTGACTCGAGAAGGGCTCACTGTTGTTGAATTTGGCACATCACCATATGAAATAACTGATACAACAGTTATTATTAATCAAAAAGGCAATTTAAATGCTGCGCTTAAAGTTTCATCAATATTGGGAATTGATGTATTGTATCATGTTGTTGATTCATCACAATTAGCTGATGTCTTAGTAATTGTAGGGAAGGATTATTCACAGTGACAAATAGAAACAAACGAACTAAAACAAAATTAAGCATTGAGCCTGAAATTTTAACCTTAATGAAAGGGTGTAAAAAAATACTGGATGATAAAAAGGCCAGCGATATTATTTTCCTGGATTTAAGAGAGGTTAATTCATATCTTGATTATTTTGTAATTTGTACCGGTAATTCAATATTGCATTGTAAAGCGTTGGCTCGAGAAGTTCACAACTATTTTGTTGATATGGGCAGAAAAGAACGTTCGCGGACTACCACTAATTCACCATGGATAGTTCTGGATTATAACGATATAATAATTCACATTTTTACCAAAGAAACTCGTGAGTTTTACCAATTAGAACGTTTGTGGGCTGATGCACGTCAGATTGATATAGATTAAAATATAGTATGCGTGAAGTTGATATTATAGAAAGAGTAATACGCAATATTGCTCATGAAGTCCGCAATCCTTTGACTACTATAAAAGGGTATGCACAGTTACTATCGCACAAAAGCGATCCTTCCTTGATTAATAAATCACAGCGTATGATCATTGAACAAACCGAGCGTATAGATTCAATTTTCACTGAGCTCTATGATGCATTTACTGTACCGGACGATGAGATATCAAAGTGTTCTTTCCCTGAACTTTTTCAGGTAGTGGTTGAAGAATCACCGTATAATAAATATATTGTAATTGATAGCACAGACCAGTTCACAATATCATTATATAGGCATAGATTTCAGAGTTGCATAACAACTCTTATAAATGGTTTTAACTGGAAATATTTTGATAGTATGACTGTACATCTTAGTGCAAAAAAAGAAATGAATTGTTATGTTAACATTCGTTTTTGGGGTGTTGTATTTGAAAGTATCCCTGAAGAAATGTTCTTCTATCCATTCCAGTGTAAGCAGTTTTTTGCAAGGGGGACAGAGCTGTATAAGGTGTATTGTATTGCCCAGCGATGCGGATGGAAATTCACATTTTCAAAAGATAGTAGTGAATTTACTTTTATTATTCCTATACAATAAAAAGTTTTTTTAACATTGAAAGTATGAGCACATTACTTGAAAAATATTACAGGGTGCTAATTGCTGATGATGAAAAAGGAATTCGTGACCTTTTGAAGGATTTACTTGAAGGTTCTTTTTATGTTAATACAATTGATCGTGGTGATACAATAATTGAAGAATTAACAAAAAATAAATATGATATATTAATCCTCGATTTGCAGATGCCAGGAAAAAATGGCATTGAAGTGTTGCAGGCAATACGTGATTTAAAGATAGATGTTGTGGTAGTAGTAATTACGGCTTCTAATGATGTACAGCTAGCAATAACATCAATGAAATTAGGTGCTTATGATTATCTGGTAAAGCCGTTTGATACAGATAAGCTTTTAGTAATCTTAAAGAATATAGTTGAAAAATTAGATCTTGAAAATGAAGTCAATGAGCTTCGCGAAAAAGTAGGTGAAAGTTTCAGGTTCAAAAATATCATTGGCAAATCACCAAAAATGCAGCGTATCTTTGCAACGTTGGAAAGAGTTATTGATACCGACAGTACTATATTAATTATAGGCGAAAGTGGTACCGGCAAGGAAATCATTGCAAAGGCTATTCATTATAATAGTAATCGCAAACAGTATCCATTTAAATCCATAGATTGTAGCACAATTCCTCAGGACCTTATAGGTAGCGAACTGTTTGGCCATGAGAAAGGAGCATTTACAGGAGCTATCGCCAGAAAAATTGGTAAGTTTGAAGTTGCAAGTAAAGGGACTCTTTTTCTGGATGAGATTAGCAACCTTTCCTTTGATATGCAGGCTAAGCTATTGCGGGTATTGCAGGAAAAGGAATTTGAACGCATTGGTGGTAATGAAATCATAAAAGTTGATACACGGATTGTCGCAGCAAGTAATAGGGATATTCGTGAAATGGTTAAACAGGGAACATTCAGGGAAGATTTATATTACCGTCTCAATGTTGTACCAATTTATTTGCCGCCGTTGAAAGAAAGAAGGGAAGATATTCCACTTTTTATTGATTATTTCTTGCAGAAATTTACAACAGAATATGGCCGGAATATTTCATTGGATTTGCAGTCACGATTATACCTTACAGATTATCACTGGCCTGGGAATGTGCGACAACTGGAAAATGTTATCAAACGCCTGGTGTTGCTATCAACTGAAAGTGTAGTTAAACTTGATATTGTCAAAAGTGTTCTTGAATTTGAAGAATATAATAAGCCAAAGATGCCTACAAATAAAATTGCTGTTGAGAATACAACCACAACAATTGATGATGGAGGTATAAAAAAAATTAAAACTGAAGAAAGTATAGATGCAGGTAACAATCACATTAAGACACTTGATGAAGTTGAAAAGGAATACATTGAAAAAATGCTGAAACATTTTGATTATAACATTTCAGTAACAGCAAAGGCAATCAATGTGTCGCGCAAAACAATGCATAATAAATTGAAAAAATACAATATAGCGATAAAAAAGACTGTAACAGAGAATTAAATACAGAAGAGTAAGTGATAGTAATAGAATAAGAGATTTCAATGAGTTGTAAATATTATTATAAGTATTTTGTTTTAATAGCTTTAATTGCGGGTGTTCTTGTCTTTGCTTCATCGTTGATTGGTTTCAATGAAAAAGAATCTAGCTTTACCCGCTATCTTTTACATGCTCCTTTTTCTGGCAGAGCAGGGCACACGTGCACTGCTTTCAAAGGCAAATTGTGGCTCATTGGTGGATGGGATGGTAATAACCCTTATAATGATGTGTGGTATTCAAAAGAAGGATTACACTGGTACAATGCAGGGCCGATGCCATTTAAACCAAGAGCAGGACATACTGCATTTGTATATAACCAAAAATTGTATGTGGTTGGTGGACTATCATTTGATGAAAAGCGAAATATAATAGATTTGAATGATGTTTGGGCAACTGAGGATGGGATTAATTGGCAATGTATAAAGGAAACAGCAGAATTTATGCCTAGGGGTGGACATGCATGTACAGTATTTAAAAATACCATAATGCTGGTTGGAGGCATTGCATGCGGTGCCGAAGCGTATAGATCCAGTGATGGAATAACTTGGGAGAAAGTAGCAAACAATCTCCCATTTGGCTCACGTGGTGGACATATATTAACTTCATTTAACAACAAGTTGTGGGTTATTGGTGGCATCCGGGTGGATGGGAACAACAATTTTACCAGTTTTAGTGACGTATGGAATTCTTCAGATGGTGTGCACTGGAAAAAGGTGGCAAGCAATATGCCGTTTTTTGCAGGTGGTGGGCACGGAGCTGTAGTCTATAAAAAATCATTATGGGTTATTGGGGGGTTTAGAAAAGGTGGCACTGTTTATCGCTCGGACAATGGAAAAGACTGGGAACTTTTCAATAGCTTTACCCCAATGGGCGAGCGGGTTAGTCATAGCTGTACGGTATTTAAAGATAAAATTATTATTATAGGTGGTTTTGATGGTACAGGATTTAAAAACGATGTATGGGCATTTAAAACACTGGAGTGATACAACTGATTTTTATTTAAATTCATATAATACCAGGTGGGTTTTTATAAAAAAAATTATTAAGGTGGCGATAGCTCTTCATATTGTCGTTGTGCTTGGGATTGGTTCTTTGATATATTATTATGCTGATCATAATCCTGCCATTACGCCATTGATGGTATATAGAAAATATATTGATAGGTATGACGTGAAACCTGTTACAGTAATTCCTTTTAAGCATATACCAGATGACATTAAGAAGATGGTTGTTTCAATAGAAGATTACAAATTTTATACGCACAATGGTGTTGATTTAGAAGCAGTTAAGCGGGCGATAGTTATTAATCACAAGGTTGGTTATAGGATGTATGGTGCAAGTACTATTACACAGCAACTTGCACGCACACTTTTTCTGCTTCCATATAAATCAATAATAAGAAAATATATTGAGCTTATCATTGCATTGGAAATGGAAATGATCCTTGATAAGGATAGAATACTGGAGTTATATTGCAATTATTGTGAGATGGGCAAAGGTGTTTTTGGTTTTAAAAATGCATCGTATTATTATTTTGGGAAAGATATTTATCACTTAAATACTGATGAAAAATCACGAATGCTTGCAATCTTAGCCAATCCAATTCTGTTTTCACCTTATAATTTTAAAAATTCAAAACTCATTACTAACCGTTATTACATTCTAAAATTCAGGTATTATACATATAATAAATATAAAGCCATGGTACAGTACGCATACCATAATTAAAATTATCTGTAGGATATAGTGTAATGACTAAAAAACAAGAGGGAAAAGCGGTTGTTGATACTCGTGGCTATAGTTGCCCAATTTCTGTTGCTATGATAGCCAAAACAATGAATTCTGTAGCTGATGGATCATCGGTTGAAATTATTTCAGATGATGTATTAATGAAAAAGGAATTGGAACAATGGTGTTTTGAAACTGGTAATATAATGAATTCTGTAATAATTAACAATGAAACTATTCGCATTGAAGTCATTAAGGGCAAAGGGTATAAACCTCAATCATTATATGATTTTATTACTTTTTTTCTTTTAGGTGTGCAATTACATATACGTAAATTGTTTGTATCATTGTTTAAAAAAGATACTACAAGATGTTTGATAACATTTGTGTCTGTTGCTGAAGGGATGCGTGCACATTATTGGCTTCAGAGTACCCATCCTGATTGGGACTATGTTTTATTGCCTGTTCCAAATGATATAACAAGCCATTGTGGCGTAGTTATGGGATTGCCAACGCTAACACAGGCAAAAGAATTATTTGAGTTACTGCGCAATAATAATTTCAAAGTTGAAGATATATATATTAAGCATAAATATACTTACCATTCTGTCCATTAATATCCATGCATAATATTCAAAATAAGAACTTTACTGAAGACACTTACCTTGAAAGAGGTTTGGGATTACCCGCAGCAATTTCTATTGTAATAAGCCGTATAATTGGTTCAGGAATTTTTAGGACTCCAGGCCCTATCATGGCGCTTGTTGGATCTACATTTCTATTTGGCAGCGTGTGGATTATAGGAGCAGTTATCACAATTTTTGCTGCAGTATGCTATGCAGAGCTAGTGGCAATGATGCCTCGATCAGGAGGCCCCTATATATATCTAAAAGAAGCGTATGGACCATTGATTGCTTTTTTACGTGGGTGGGCCATGTTCTTTGTTTCTGAAACAGGAGCTATCGCCGCAGTTGCATTAGTTTTTGCTGAATATTCGCAGGCATCAATTAGTATAGCGTTAGGTATTAATCTTACTCATACAGTTGTGGTCATTATCGCATTACTGGTGATTGCTTTTCATACTTTCATCAATTGTTTTGGTGTTAAACTCAGTGGGGTTGTACAGATTATTTTAACTTCAACCAAAATAATAGCGCTGGGATTTATTATAATAGCTAGTTTTACAAAAAATGGTAATTTTAGTAATTTTTATACTCCTCTTTTTCCTGAACAATTTACTGTTACGCATATTCTAGGAATTGGTGCAGCACTACGGTATGCCTTCTTTGCATTCAGTGGGTGGGAGGGTGCAACGTATGTGGCTGAAGAAGTAAAAAATCCCAGAAAAAATCTGCCATTATCTCTGTTAATTGGAATACTGTGTGTCCTTATTCTTTATATGAGTGCCAATGCTGCTTATCTTTATCAGGTTCCGGTGAAGGAATTTGCTCTTTCAAAATGGATAGCAGTTGATGCTCTTAAGCAAGCTTTAGGAACTGCAGGTGCCTTGCTTGTGGCATATGCAGTAATGATAAATACCTTTGGTAATGTGGGTACTCAGGTTATGGTTAAAGCGCGGACTTGGCATGCAATGGCACAGGATAATTTATTTTTTTCGTGGTGTTCGATAGTTCATAAAAAATATAAAACTCCTAATAATGCAATGATCATACAAGGACTATGGGCGTGTGTATTGGTTCTATTTGCTTCCATGTATAAAAATTCCTATGAGGCAGTAATTGATTATTTTTCTGCAACTGGAACTATTTTCAATATTTTAACATTAGCCAGTGTTATTATCCTGCGTAAAAAATATCCTGACGCTACAAGGCCTTTTAAAACATGGGGTTATCCATTTACTGTACTTATTGTGGTAGTTTTTTATATTATATATTTAATTGTCACACT
The DNA here is from genome assembly GCA_026414805.1 of Spirochaetota bacterium. NCBI lineage: Bacteria > Pseudomonadati > Spirochaetota > Spirochaetota bacterium. The sequence goes on from JAOAIH010000017.1 coordinate 27,527, forward strand.
TATTACCGCATTTATTCCTTCTTTATTGGGTATACTATTGACATCAACTGGATTACTCTATTATTGGTTAAAGATTAAATGAATAGCTTATACAGCAATATTGTTTAATATACCATAACTAGTGAATATATTAGCAATATACTATTTTTAACAGATTTTCTAATCAGGAGATGTATTGTGCGTAAAGTTTTCTTTCTTATTGTTTTACTATCGCTATTACATTTAACATTACTGTATGCAAATACAGAACATAAAGACAGTGTGGGTGGTGAGCCATTACAGGATATAGTTGTAATCAGTCAAAATGACTGGCTTATAATACCACATCTTTACTATAAACCTGAAACACAATTTGCTTATGGAGTGGTGTTTTTGACATATTTTCAGGATATAATAATGAGTATTCCACCAATAAAATTACGGCCAACAACATTAGCGGTAACATTTACCCATACACAAAATGACCAGTTTATATTTCAGGTTTTTCCTGAGTTCTATTTTTTAAGAGATAGATATCATATAAAAAATGAGTTCCAGTATATGAATTATCCTGATAAATTTTATGGGATAGGTCAGGAAACCACGGATGACAATAAAGAGTCGTATACCTCAAGGATATTTTCATTTAAGAATATTATTGAGCGCGCACTTATTCCCGGATTTTATATCGGATTACTGTATCATATTGATGTCCGTAAAACAACTCAAGCTGAGGAAGGGGGGGTAATTGATACAAATCAGGTACCAGGATCAGATAAAGGTCGTGTATCTGGGCTTGGGATCACAGTTAATTTTGACAATAGGGATGATATATTGTTCACTCGTGATGGAAGCTATGCCAATCTCACAATTACTCAATATTCTAAATATATTAAAAGCGACTTTGATTACATTGATGTGACCTTTGACTATCGATTCTTTGAGCCTTTTTGGTTTTCACATGTTCTTGCTGTGCAATTCTTTTCAGGTTATATTCATGGGCAAGCTCCATTTTATTTGCTGTCTCAAATGGGTGGGGCTAAACTGATGCGAGGACTATATGAAGGGAGGTTCAGGGATCGTAATGTCGTAGTTGTTCAAGCGGAATACCGTGTTCCCCTGTTCTGGAGGTTTAGTGGTTGCGGTTTTGGTGGTGCAGGTCAGGTTGCTCCAACATTACGGGATTTTAATAAAAAGCATATAGTGTATACATGGGGTGGTGGTTTACGGTTCAAAATTAAGAAGGAACAGAGTCTCAATATACGTCTTGATGTAGGATTTAGTAAAAACTTTTACGGTGTATATGTGACAATTGGCGAAGCAATATAAATAAATTATTGAATAAGCAGATTGCTCAAGATAAAATGAATAGTATGAAACGTCCTGTAGAAGTATCAACAGTTGAATTAGTTGAGATTCTGGATAGATACCTTCAAACTGAAGGAGATATTCACTATGCAATTAAGATAGTTGGATATCCTGGTGTGGGTAAATCTGCCATTGTTGAGCAAGTTGCCAAAAAGCATAATTATTTTTTCATTGATACACGTTTAGCTTTTAAAGAAAATGTAGATTTGGGTGGCTATCCAGTACCAGATTCAAATTTAAAAAGAATGATTTATTTCAGACCACGATTTATCCCACCTGAAACTGTACCAGAAGGCTATAATGGGATTTTGTGGTTTCTGGATGAAGCTAATAGGGCACACCCAACCGTTATACAGACGTTATTCCAGATTATAACTGAGCGTATGTGTGGGGAACATGCTTTGCCACGTAAAACAGCTATAGTACTTGCCGGAAATCTTGGTGATTTGGATAACACAGTAATCACTGATTTTGATGATTCAGCACTTGATGGCAGATTGGCGGTATTCCATCTTATTCCTGATGCTACCAACTGGTTGCAATGGGCAATTGAAGAAGGTATTCATCCTGCAGTAATACAATACATATCCATATATCCTGATAGGCTATGGGATAGTTCAGCAGTCAATCCAAATCCACGCGGATGGCACCAGGTATCTGATACACTTTACAAAGCATATAATTTGCATTCTGAGGAACAATTCAGGAGCTATCTGGCACATAATGACTATAAGGTTTTACAAAAAATTATAGTATCGTTAATTGGTGAAGTTGCGGGAACTGATTTTATTTTGCAGTATGTATCACCACGAGCCATTACAAGCAACGATATCCTTAATGGTGAAGAACAAAAATTGCAGGAACTCAAAGATGGAAAAATCCCTGTAGAGGATATCATGTGGGCCGTCAATGGTGCCATTCAAATAATGTACAATGATCACTTAAACACAAATGGTAATCCTGATAGTCATCTTCTTAAAAAACTTGCCAATTTTCTTAAATTTGTATCTTGCACCCGTGCAGATGCTCGTGTGTCATTCATGTATGCGCTGGTAAGAGAGTGTGGGTTGTTGAGTCAAATTCCAGATGCTCTGAAATTTATTGATGATCCTCACGATAAACATGATATTTTGGAAAAAGTCCAGGTTTTTCTTGATGTATAACAGCGATGGACAATGCATATATAAATACTATACTCCTTAAACTATGGAAACAAAGCAGATTCACATCATACTTTTATCATGCAGTTGAGTTTGTAACAACAAATTCAATACCTACCTTATCATTGGTAGCCTCACATAGAATGGTGTTATACTATAATCCTGTCTTTTTACATACAGTTACTGAAGATGAATTCCTGGGCCTTCTTGTGCATGAAATGTTGCATGTAATTCTTGAACATGACCATAGGGCAAAATCGGGAGATGTGGTTTTGCAAAATATAGCGCAGGATATGGTGGTGAATACATTTATCCACAATCATAAAAAAATATTTTTTTCCCGTAAGGGCCAATATCAATGGGATGTGCCTGTACTCACTCTTCCGCAGGGATTACCTGTCATTCCACTTGAATTTTATAATGCCACTGGCATACAGGATCCAGTATGGGAAGATGTATACAGATGGCTTATGAAAAAGCAGAGTGAAATAACAGTTATTAACTATCATGGCCAAATAGAAAAACAAAAGTCATTGTTTCATGATGATATGTATGCGATAGCTCATAATAATAACGAGCAGTCTGAAAATGAATTCAATTACAAAAATTATCTTTCACATTCTTCCGTAGATGATGAAAAGTTAATAGTACAGGATGAAAATTCATATTTACCAACAGGTGTTCATTACTTTACCCAGGACGAAGCAGCACGGCGTTCAATCAAAAATAAAATTATTTCCCATGCAAAAAAAGATGAATGGTGTACTGTAGAACGCTCATACATGGATATAGTTGCACTACTTGAAAAAATTAATCTATGCGATAGCTCATATTATGCCCAACACATTAAAAGTATTGTTGATTATATGTCACATTCAAATGAGTGGTATTACACACATTCTCGTTTTAATAGAAGATATGTTGCAAACGGTATATATATAGCGGGAAGAGCATACAAGCAGAGTGAAATCATAACAGTAGCTATTGATATTTCAGCATCAATGATGGCTCAGAGAGAAGATCTTGAGATTGCATTTGGAATCATAGAGGACTTAACTGATAAATATAAAATATATCTGGTGTGTGTAGATGAAGAATATTTTATCCCGGTCAAGGAGGGGGATGTTTTTATACGGTCAAATATGTCAGCAAAACCTTATGAATACAAAAGAGGCGATTGGAAGTTAATAAAATCAGGGTATGGAGGTGCAACATTTTTTTCTTCTTTTTTTAATGAATATTTAAGAGGGCATAAAGAAATGGTAATTGTTATTACCGATGGATATATATATGATATAGATAAATTAAAGCCATACCCCAATACATTATGGCTCATAACAAAGAGCAGAAATGAATATTTTGTAGCTCCATTTGGTAAGGCAATAAGCATCCTATGAATACTAATAGTGTAAAAAAGGCACAGGAAATATACCGTGCGGGTTTAGAGAATAATGAACATTCAAAAGTTCTTTTAGAAGAACTTTTAACCTGCAATGTATCAGAATATATAATCAAAGCCGGTAAAGACTGGATAGAATTTGATGTTTCAAAGGCAATGGATTATTTTATCAGCAAAAACGATATTGATGGACTATATCATGCCGGTATTTACTGGAAAAATTTTGATTATCAACGTGGTATCAATCAAATTTTGAGTTGGAATAATGACGAATATATTTTTAGAGCAGGGAGGTTTTGGAAGCAGTTTGATTTTGAGCAAGGATTAAATAGGCTAATAGAATTGCGTTCCTCAAAGTATATCTATCATGCAGGACTTGACTGGAAGAGTTTTGACCACAAAAAAGGATTTAATGCTTTGTTACATATAGCTGATCCTGAATACATCTTTTATTCAGGAATGCACTGGGTTTATTTTGATTATGAAAAAGCCTCCGACGTGCTTATAAAAACAGAAAGTTGTGAGTTTATATACAAAGCAGGAGCTCAGTGGAAATGGTTTGATTACGCAAATGGATGGAAAATCCTAGAACGTAATGTAATAAATGGAAGACAGTGGCGTAGCAAGGTATTGGAAAATAACAAGTGGAAAAAAGCGCTTAAATGGATATGGTATTCTATGAGTGAGGATATAAATAAAATTTAAACATATTCATAAAAATTTTATTGTAATAATACTTGACTGCATTAATATAATCCATGTAGTATGAGCCAAATTTTTATAACATATTTTTTTGTTTATAATATTAAGTGAATCAATAGTACTGACTAAAAAAATAAACAATCTTTCTATTTTGTGAGGGGAGGTTCATTCTATGAAAAAAAAGATTATAGTCATAGTTGTATGTGCTATTTTGGTTATTGCATTTATTATTAAGACCTTATATGATGCAGGTGAATTTAAAAAAATAGTTCCATATTCTAATTATTATTGTACAACGGTAACTTCAATACCTGGACCTGAAGATATAGTAATCGATTATGAATTAGGAATTGCATATATATCTTCTGATGATAGAAGAGCTTTTGCAAAGGGACAAAATATAAATGGTTCCATATTTTCTTATAATTTAAAATCCAAAAAATTAACTAAGTTAAATTCTGATTTCCCATACGAATTCCATCCTCATGGAATAGATCTGATAACTATCGCAAAAAACAAAAAACTACTTTATGTTGTTAATCATAGAACATCTGGTCATTTTATAGAAAAGTTTTATATCCGTGAAAATAATCTTACATACGTCCGTTCAATTGAGAATCAGGACCTAATGTTTTCACCTAATGATCTTGCCCTCATTAATGAAGATATTTTCTATGTCACTAATGATCATGGGAATAGATCATCCCTGGGAAAAACTATTGAAGAGTATCTCCAGCTAGCCAATTCGTATGTACTTTTTTATGATGGAAAAAATTTTGACATAAAAGCCAGAAATATTAAATATGCTAACGGTATAACATTTAGCCCTGACAAATCAAAGCTATTTGTTGCATCACCTGTTGGTAAATGCATTAAAGTATATACGATTGAAAAAGCTTATAATTTAACATTTTTATATGACATAGATTGTAATACAGGAGTTGATAATATAACTTTTGATAGTGAGGGTGCATTATGGGGTGGTTGCCATCCAAAGTTATTGACTTTTGTTAAACATTCAAAAAATGAACATGCTATGGCTCCTTCAGAAATAATTAAAATTAGCTTTGATGGTAATAAATACAAAAAAGTAACGGAATTATTGGATGATGGTAATTTGATACAATCTTCAACAGTTGCAGTACGATACAATTCATCACTATTAATTGGCTCAGTATTTGATACTCACATTCTTGATTGTACATCTAAATAGGAGATAATTATGGAATGGATTGTATCGAAAGGAAAAAAAGAATTAAAAATTCAACTAAAAAAACCGGACGTACTTTTTGAAAGTTGGAAAATTCAGTACATATATAGTGTGAACGATGACACTATTCACACAATTCAATCATTACCAGTTACTGCTTTAGGAAAGAAAAAAATCACGTGTATCAGCAGCGATGATAATCTACGATTAACAGTTGTGTTTTCAGATGAAGGAGATTATATATCAATAAAATATACGATAGATAATCTATCTGAAAGGGATATAGTTTTAGATAAAATAATTACCACAATTGGAAAATTTACAATTCCTAAAACTGAAAACTATAGGTTATTTAAAAATGGGTACCAATCATGGAGCCTGACCCGATCATATTCACTCAAAGAAAAAGAAATATCAAGCTGGTTAACCTGCATGAACATATTACAAGATAATACAAGAAATCTCCCTCAAGGGAAAACGGGTTCTTTTCATAGTACAATGTTTACAGCAATTGGTTCTGATACCACATCATTTTGTGTAATTGGTCAGGGGAAATCATTTAATCAGTATGTATATATTAATACATATTCTAAGGATAAAATAATAAAGATTGATATAATACATGATTTTTGCAATATGATGGTAAGCCCTGCCTCAAAACTGAGGGCCGATTTACTATATATTATTACTCATAAAAGCATTCATGACGCATTTGAACGGTTTTTCATGCTAATAAAACCTCAAATTACTATGCGAAAAAAAATACCAAGGGGATGGTGTTCCTGGTATTACTATTACACTAAAATAGACGAGAAAAGTATTTACCAAAATCTTGATTCATTGATGAGCAAAGGTAAGCGCTTTGATGTTTTTCAAATTGATGATGGCTATCAAACTGCAGTTGGTGACTGGTTATCAATAAATAATTCATTTCCCGGTGGATTGGCTCCTATAGCTCAGAAAATACGAACAATGGGGATGGTTCCTGGTATATGGCTTGCTCCCTTTGTAGCTTCCAGGAAATCAAAGCTGTATCAACACCATCCAGAGTGGTTTCTTCATAATGAAGATGGTAAACCGGTAGTAGCAGGATGGAATCCTAATTGGGATTTATTTGGTTATTTTTATGCCTTAGACACTACTCATCCTGAATTTCAGGAGTATATTAAAGGAGTAATAAACACGTTTGTCAATGAGTGGGGGTTTGGGTATTTAAAATTGGATTTTGTCTATGCCGCATCGTTATGTGGTAAAGCGTTTGATATGAGTATAAGTTCAGCTCAACGATTAAAATTGGGGTATTCACTCATACGTGATATTGCTGGTGATAAGGTATTTATATTAGGGTGTGGTGCACCTTTATCAGCTTCTATCGGGTATGTTGATGGTATGCGTATTGGACCGGATGTTGCACCATACTGGATGGCAAAATATCGTTATTACCTGACACGAGATCCGCATGCGTTATGTACTAAGTTTGCAATTAGAAGTATTCTAAACCGTTCGCAGATGCATAGAAATTTGTGGGTAAATGATCCTGATTGTGTAATGTTACGCCAAACCGAAACTAAACTCACCAAAGAAGAACGGATGACACTGATCAATGCTGTTATTATTACTGGAGGCATGTATTTTATTTCGGATAATTTAGCATTACTACGAAGTGAGGATTGGAAGCTCATTGATATCATTGATGAATTGGTTCAGGTATGTTATACTGGAAAACCATATCCGGTTGATATAATGGAACATGAACTACCAGAAATTATATATAATTCAGCTGGATATATTGCATTTTTTAATTTTTCAAATAAATCAAGAAAAAGTATAGTTCAGCTTAATGGATTATTAAAAAAAGTTATTACACCAAATATTAAATTGATAGACGTTTGGGGAAAGAGGGATATTTACGTATATAGTGATCATATAGATTTAGGTGAGTTAAATGAGCATGAATCAGTTTTATGTAAAATAGTTAAGTAATTTATTAATACTTGACAAAACTACTACTAAAGATTTTGTACTATTAAATTTTTAGTGGTTAATGATTTTACCAAAATTCTACTATATAGCTGCGTTAAAATCCCACAAAATTTATATTCTTTTGTTGCAATAATGTTAAATAAATAGAAAATGTAATTATTATATGTAGATGTTCTTGTACAATAAACTATACTGAGTATCATAGTCAAAAAAGTTAGATAAGAGGTAATAAAAATGACTATGATACTGGCAAAAACTGCAGAAACAATTATTCTGAACCATACGGAGGCATGGATGGAAAACATCTTAAAAAAGATTGAAAAGCTGATGCTAGAGCATGATGCAATATCTCCGGAACTAATCAAGAAAAAAGATATCAAATTAGGTCTTAGGAATCCTGATGGCACTGGAGTTGTTGCCGGTATCACTTCAAAAGGGACAGTAATTGGATATGAAAAAATTCCAAACCCTGATGGAACCTTTACTGTAAAGCCAGTTGAAGGTAAATTGTACTATTGTGGTTATGATGCTTGTGAATTAGCGCAACGCATTCAAGAAGAAGGCAGGTATGGATTTGATGAAGTAACCTATTTGCTCCTTACAGGAGAATTACCAAATAAAAAGGATTTGGAACGATTTGAAGAAGTGATAGCTGATAGACGTCCATTAACAAAGTTAGAGCGTAGCATTATTATGCAGGAAGATGTTAATAATAACCAGATGTATGCGCTTCATTCTGTTATATCACATCTCAGCCGGTGTGATCCCGACCCTGATTCTAACGACATTAAGGATGTAAGCAGGCAATGCATAAATATTATTGCCAAAGCCCCTGTAATTATTGCATATAACTACAATGTCATGAAATTTAGAAAAGGTGGTGACCTGTTTATAACCAAACCCAATCCAGAATGGAGTACAGCAGAAAACTTTTTATATATGTTGCGAGGCCAAAGACCTGATGAATATGAAGCAAAGCTTTTTGATTTAGCACTTATACTTCACGCTGAACATGGAGGCGGAAATAACTCTACATTTGCAGTTAGGACTGTTACATCTAGTGGGGCTAACACCTACATGGCATTGTGTGCCGGTATTGCTTCCTTGAGTGGTCATTTACATGGAGGAGCAAATGAAGCAGTAATGAAAATGATGAAGGATATTAAACAAAATGTTAAAGATTGGGAAGATGATGAAGAAATAGAGCATTACCTTAAGCTTATTCTGGAAAAGAAAGCATATGACCGGAGTGGTAAAATTTATGGAATTGGACATGCAGTTTATACAAAATCTGACCCACGGGCAGTAATATTAAGACAAAAGGCTGAAGAGTTTGCAAAGATGAAAAAGAATCTAGATGAATTTAAGTTATTTGCAAAAGTAGCAGATATTGGTACCAAGCTGGTTCAGCAGTATAAAGGCACAGTGGTTTCACCAAACGTTGACTTTTACTCAGGGCTCATATATAAAATGATGGGCATTCCCATGGAGCTATTTACACCTATTTTTGCAATGGCACGGTTCACCGGTTGGTCTGCTCACAGGATAGAGCAGATAATACATAATAAGATTATACGCCCTGCATATGCCTCATCACTTGATGAATATAAAGAATATGTGCCACTTAATCAACGTTAATAATTTATATTAGTTGAATTAAAAGAGGAGCAAACAGCTCCTCTTTTTTTTGTATAAAGTTGTTGACGAAAACAATATACCGTATAACATAACATTGTTATGTTATAAGGAGGTTTTGTAATGTATGATGTAATTATTATTGGTGCAGGAAATGCAGGTTTATCGGCTGCAGCAACACTAGCCAGAAAAGGAGTAAAAATCCTTTTAATTGAAAAACATAATATTCCTGGCGGGTGTGCCACAAGCTTTTGCCGTGGCAGGTTTGAATTTGAGGTATCACTTCACCAGTTAAGTGGGATGGGAACACCTGATCGCCCCGGACCACTCAGGAGTGTGCTTGATAGCATTGGTGTACTGCAAAAATTAGACTTTGTTGAAATGGAAAAACTCTACAGGGTGGTATTGCCAGGCGTTATTGATGTTACACTCCCAACCAATAAGGAAGAACTTATAAAGGTTTTACAATCAAAATTCCCTAAGGAAAAAGAATCTATACATAAGTTTTTTGATTTTGTATGGCAATTTTTTACAGAAGTAATTGGTGCATTTTATTTAAATGATCCTGATGTAAATCCAAACAAATACCCACTATATTATAAATATGCATTAAAAGATACACAGTCAGTGCTTGATGAATATTTTACTGATCCAGTACTTAAAGCAGTTATAAGCCCATATTGGACATACATGGGCTTGCCTCCTTCAAAGTTATCATTCAGTGATATGGCCGCTTTGCTGTTTTCGTATGTGGAATTTAAGCCATACCATATTAAGGGTGGCTCGCAGATGCTATCAAATGCAATGCTTGAGGTAGTATATGAAAATGGTGGCGAGGTGTTATTTAACACTGAAGTTGAAAAAATATTAGTAAAAAATAACAAGGTATATGGTGTTCGCACATCCTCAGGAAAGGAATTTGAATCAAAATATGTGCTCTCAAATGCTTCTGCTATCACAACGTTTGTTGACATGATGGATGACACAGCAAATCAACAGGTGATTGAACAGTACAAGGGAAGCAGTGTGGGAACATCGTTTTTTACTATTTATTGTGGATTGGATTGTGAATATCACGAAGTTGGTATTAACGAAGAAACAAATTTTATCTGCAATACTATAGATTTAGAATTGGATTATGAGCTATCGAAAACAATTGATACTGATAGGAGTTCATTCATTTTAACTTGTTATAATGTTTTTGATAATGAAATGGTCCCCAAAGGGACATCTCAAATTGTCCTGGTTACAATGAAATATGCAGACCCATGGCTTAAAGTTTCTCCCCATCAGTATAATGATGAAAAATACAGATGTGCTGAAGCAATGCTGAAGAATGCCCAAAAAGTGTTTCCGGGACTTATACATCACATTGAAGAAATGGAAATTGCCACCCCCATCACGCATATGCGTTATTTAGGTCATCCAGGTGGTGGAGCATACGGATTTGACCAGTATGTGAAAGATTCAACTTTGTTTGTTTCACCAAAACCACCAATTGAAGGACTGTATTGTGCGGGCAGCTGGTATGGTTCAGCAGGGTATCAGCCAACGCTGACTTCTGGGCATTCAGCAGCTCGTGCTATCATCAAAGAAATGCGAAACAAATAGGAGGAAGCAGATGGATAAACAGATATTACAGCAGCTTGAAGGATATGAAAAAGTTATAACTGATATAGAAGTTCTTAAGCGTTATGGCTATGATTATAGATTAGACAGAGGCCTTGTTAAAAAATTTGTAGACCGATTGCATCCTCAGATAATAGATGTTAAAGTGATTGATGTTATAGATGAAACTAAATCAACAAAAACTCTGCGTCTTGCGTCAAAACAAAAGTATTTACCACCATTTCAGGCAGGTCAATATATTTCGGTGATAGTTGAAGTTGGAGGAATTAGAACAACGCGGCCATACAGTATATCATCGTCACCCGATGAGATTGCATATTACGATATCACAGTGCGCCGAGTGGATGGGGGTTTAGTATCGTCGTACTTGCTTGACACAATAAAAATTGGCGATAGTTTGCAAATATCAGCCCCTGCCGGCAATTTTTATCATAATCCAATTATTCACAGCAACAAGGTGGTATATATTGCTGGTGGCAGTGGTGTAACACCGTTTAAGTCCATGATACAACATGTCATAAATACTGGTACTGAAAGGGAAATATGGCTTATATATGGAAGCAAAAACAACGATGAGCTCATTTTTAATGATTATTTTTCAAAAGTTGCTTCAAAGTATTCATTTTTTCACTATATCCCAGTGCTGGAAGAAGGTAAAAGCGTTTACAAAGGTTTAATAACCTCAAAAATCATTACGGAAGTTGTGGGCGATAGCTCCGATAAAACATTCTTTGTTTGTGGCCCTCAGGCAATGTATGCACATATACTGAATGAATTACAGCCGATGAACTTAAAACCAAAGCAGATACGGATGGAAATGTATGGAGTTCCAACTGATGTTTTTTCGCAGCCTGGATGGCCAAAAGAAATTAAAAAAGATGCTTCATTTACTATTACAGTAAGAGGCAGAATCACTTTTACTGTTTTGGCAGGGGAAACTTTATTACAGTCACTTGAAAAAAATGGTGTTATAGTACCATCGTTGTGCCGAAGCGGCGAATGCAGCCTGTGCCGGATAAAATTAGTCAGCGGTAAAGTATATCAGCCCGAAGGTGTTAAACTAAGGCAGGCCGACAGACGGTTTGGATATATTCATTCCTGTGCAGCATTCCCTATCAGTGATTGTGAGATAATAATTTAGAATGCCTAATAACGTTATTAAAATGCCATTGCCAGGATACTAGCAGCGATGCAATCTATTTATGTAATAGCACCAAAGATATCTATAAAATTCAATTATTATTAGGAATAGATTTTGAATAAAGTTGTGAATAACATTTATAAAATTTAACTATAGAGGGAGTGGTTATATGATCAAAACAAAAATTACTGAGATGTTTGGTGTAAAATATCCCATTATATGTGGCGCAATGATGTGGTTATGTAAACCTAAACTGTGTGCGGCAATATCCAACGCTGGTGGGATTGGAAACTTAACAGCTGGTAATTACAACAGTGAAGAAGAATTCAGAAATGCAATTCGTGAAACGCGCAAGCTAACCGACAAGCCTTTTTTTGTCAATGTTACCATTCTGCCATCTGTGCGAATTACTGGTGAACATCATAAAATGTATCTTAAAGTATGTGCAGAAGAAAAAGTTGCAGGAATAGAAGTGTCAGGTGCACCAATTGACAAAGCATGTGGTATGGAATATATCGATATGCTTAAAAAGGCTGGTGTGAAGCTATTTCATAAAGTTGGTGCTGTGCGTCATGCTATCCATGCAGAGCATGTTGGCTATGATGGAATTTATGCTGCCGGGATTGAAGAAGGTGGGCATCCATTAAGCGATGATGTTACTACTATGGTGCTTACAACAAAAATTGCACAAACCGTTAAAATTCCGGTTATAGCTGTTGGAGGCATAGCAAATGGTAAAACTATGGCAGCGGCGTTGATGTTAGGTGCCGAAGGTGTAATGATGGCAAGTCGTTTTATTGCAACAAAAGAGTGTGAAGTGCATGATAATATAAAGCAGGAACTTGTAAAGCGGCAAGAGTATGAAACAACGTTAATTATGAAAAGCCTTCATCTTCAGGGTAGAGCATTAAAAAATGAGGTGGTCAATAAAATTTTAGAAATTGAACAACGTGGTGGTGGTTTTGAGGAACTATTTCCACTGATATCAGGCGAGCGAATGAGCAAAGCATGGGAGCAGGGTGATGTGGATGCTGCGCCTCTGATGGTTGGTCAATCCATAGGCCTTATTGATGATATCCCCAGTTGTGCTGAGTTACTTGAAAGAATGAATAGAGAGGCTGAAGACCAAATTAAAAAACTTGCAGGCAATATTGTATAATCATTGATAACAACTATTTTTATGACAACCTTTCTATGTTAGTAAAGGTAACAGCTTTTTCTTGATGGCTTCAGCTATTAAAAAATGGCCCTGTTCATTAGGGTAGCGATCATCAATAGTTAATAATGAATCAATACTGTTACCGGTTTCATAGAGATAGTTAATCCATTCTATGTGTACGGTTGCAAGCAAGCAATTCATATCCAGAGCAACTTCACGCGCTGTACGTGTAAATACATCAACTGCGTCCATATCATACTGGTTTTTTACCAGATGCAATGTTGGCAGGATGATATGTGGTATACTAACAGCGCGTGCTTTCTGTACCATGCGTACAAGGTTTTCTTTAAATTCTGAACGGTACACTGGCCTATAAATATCGTCCATTCCAAAGTGCAATATAAGAATATCTGGTTTATGCAATATTACATTATCAAACTGCCATACTCCCTCAAAGGAGCTATCGCCAATTTTTGATATGTTGATAATTTTATGCTGTTTGATTACTTCATCATTTGAAAGCATATCTATATACGAAGTTTTAACCCTATACCCGGCAGATATTGAACCTCCACGTACACATATAATAGCCATAATTAGTTTCCAACTTTTTAATATCACATGATGTGGTGAGAAACAAATACATTAATATATAATGGTGGTCAATATATTTTTACAGATATAAAAAACAATTTGACACTAATACAATAAAAATTTAGAAGATGTGATATTTGCTCTGAGTTTATTAAAATAAAACAAAGGTTATCATTATGAAGAAAATTGGTGTTATTGTTAATCTTAATTCAAGAAAATATAAACTATCAAATAAACATCCCGAAGGAATTTTTGAAAATATTGGGGGCGATAGCATTGTTGTCAAATATACAAAGTCAATTGATGAACTGTATGACGTTGCTGTGGATTTCAAAAAAATGGGAATTGATTATGTAGCACCTTCAGGCGGGGATGGAACATTACATCATGTTGTAACGCAATTTGCAAAAATTTATGGAGCAAATTTACCTCCATTTATAATATTAAAGGGAGGTACAATGAATAATGTAGCTAATAGCATCAATCTAAAAGGTGATGCAGAATCCATATTACAAAGAGCTGTTGTAGCTATAAACAATGAAAAAGACATAAAAATAGTACAACGTAAAACAATGAAGATTGAGGATAATCATTGTTTTTTGTTTGGGAATGGGCTAGTATCAGATTTCCTTGATACATATTATTCAATTGGCAAAAGTTATACTAAATTGATAGGATTAATATGTAGCAGTATTTATGAGGCATTCACTAACCAGAATTCAAATCTGTTCAAAGGGTTTGATGGCAATATCACGTGTGATTCTGAAGTATTACCATATACAAATGTATTGGGTGTACTTGGGGGAACTATTGAAACAATTGGAATGGGGTTTTATCCTTTATACAGGGCTAATGAATCAAAGGATGCATTTCATATTATAGTATGTGCAATGAAGCCAAGGGATCTTGCAAAGAATGTTATTAAACTAAAAAATGGTACTCCTATTAAACATAAGGATTATATTGAAAAAATTGTTAAAACCATAGATATACAATCAAAAAAACCTTTCATGTACACCATGGATGGTGATCTTTATAATTCAGAAGGTGCATTAAAGGTTTCAACTGGCATTCCTATCCAATTTGTAGTTGTTTAGCTACTTTCAGTTTTAGATTTTAGGATAGAAATAATTTTTTTAACATCCTCCATGAGCAACGCAAACTTATCAGGACGCAATGATTGTTCGCCGTCACACAGTGCAATTTCTGGATTTATGTGACATTCAATCATCAAACCATCAGCACCTGCAGCAAGTGCAGCCAGTGCTAGCGGGTGAATAAGTTTCCAATTTCCGGCAGCATGTGAAGGGTCTACAATAACTGGTAAATGTGTTTTTTGTTTTAATACTGGTACAGCTGATATATCTAGTGTGTTGCGTGTTTCGGTTTCAAATGTACGAATTCCCCTTTCGCATAGAATAACATTTTTATTCCCTTCAGCAAGGATATATTCAGCTGCCATTAAAAATTCTTTTATAGTAACCATCATGCCGCGTTTTAAAAGAACAGGTTTTTGAATCCTTCCTAGTTTGCGTAGTAATGAAAAATTTTGGCAATTACGTGCACCAACTTGCAGGATATCGGCATATTCGCTTACTATGTAAATGTCTTCACTGTCAAGTACCTCGGTAATAATTGGCATAGAATATGTATCACCAGCTTTACGAAGCAACTTTAGTCCTTCTACACCCATACCCTGGAAGGCATATGGTGATGTTCGTGGTTTGAATGCTCCTCCTCTAAGTATTGTTGCTCCAGCACGTTTAACAAATTCAGCAGTTGCCATTATCTGATCTTCGGATTCAATTGAGCAAGGACCTGCAATGATTGTACATGTTGAGCTTGCAATTTGAACATTATAAGGTAGGTTAATTACAGTTTCATCACAATGAGACTTACTGTAAAGCGGAAGGGAAGGAGTTGCAATGTGAGAACTGTTGCACGATATTTGAGATGGATCTGCATTACATGTGGCCATATATTCCTCCGTTAAATGTTAAAGTACCTTTTGAGCCCGGAGGGTGGCGGCCTTATCCAAGTATCCTTAGAAAATCAAAGGCCGCCGGCTACCCGCCTGCGGCCCTTGCAAATAACAACATCAGCAAAAGCTACAGACGAGCCTTGCTATAAAAATAATAAAACCAAAAATAGCTTTTGCTGATGATGTTATTGAGTGATGTTTTCATATCAAACAAATTCATGCTTTAATTGTTATAAATCAATAATTAAATAATGTTAATCATGTCAAGAAAAAAATTATAGTTTTTTTAATAATTAAATTATTGTATCATTTTTAATAATCGTATAAAAATAAAAAAATTTAAATTGAATGCATATATTTTGTTCTTTAATAATTGACATTTTAATAATATTTTTATATATTTAATAGAAATATTATAACTTTATTAAATTTTAATTATAATTATTACATCTTGCCATGGTACAAGAGGAATAACAATGAAGAAGAAAAACAAGGCTTCTTTTGGAGTAAATGGTTGGTATTTATCCCCTTCTGACAATATTTGTTTGGCTAAATGTATTTTTGATGAACCTTACCGTGAAGAAATTAAAGAGATTAACAAGCACGAAATTATTGTGAAAATTGCTGAATGTATTGGTCCAGAACCTTCAAATCTTTGTATTGCAGAAGAAATTTTTGAAAAGCTAAAATTTGAAATTGCAAACTTTGTTATCCACCACGAATACAATTGCACCCGTGGTGTGAATGCAGATCTTCTGTTATGGCTTGATGGCAAGGTAAATCCTGCAAAGTTAAAAAAGCTGAATAATTTCATAGATAAGTATCTTAAGTGAACAGCAAACGGTTCCCAAAATTGTTACTCCATACATGCTGTGGACCGTGTCTCACGCATGTATATGAAGTATTATCACAACAATTTAATGTTCATGTTTTCTATTACAATCCAAATATAGCACCACGGTCAGAATACCAACTACGATTGCGTGAAGTTGAACAATTTTCCAGCTACAATTCAATACCAGTAACTATCGGTAACTATAATCAAAAAGATTGGTTTAATACGGTAAAACCATACCGCATGTATGGTGAGATGTCGCAGAGATGTTTTGCTTGCTATGATTTTCGATTGAGGGAAACTTTTAAAGTAGCAAAGGAAAATAAATTTGATGCTGTATGCACCACATTAACAGTAAGCCCTTATAAGGATGCAGAGAGAATTAATGAAATAGGCATCAACCTGTCAAAATTGTACGAAATAAAGTTTATATCAAAAGATTTTAAGTCTGATGGCGGATACCAGCAGTCCATTGAATTATCTAAAAAATATGGAATGTACAGACAAAAGTATTGTGGATGTATTTATTCAAAGCTTGAAAGAAAAAAGTCATCATTGTGGTCTATTAAAGTCAAAAAATTTAAAGAATCAATGCATCATTCATATAAATAAGTTGGCGCTAAAAATGCACTCAATTAAATAGTTTATAGTAGGGCAGTAGATTATAATTTATATTATTGATTAGAAATTCTATAAAGACAGTATTGCATAACAATAATAATTTTCTACACAGCGTTATTACAATGGTGTTAGTATGGATATTAAAGAAAATTATTATGAGCTTTTTCCACAGTTGAATGATATTGTCATTTTGTATCAGGAAGTAGAAGCAATAATCAATAACATTAAATCTTCATTTTCAATTTTCTGTCCACATGGCTGTGGTACCTGTTGTGATACATCCATTGAAAATATTGAAGCTTCAATAGTAGAAATGTTGCCGCTTTGCATACATATCTATGAACAACACAATTACCAGTTGTGGCTGGATAAAGCAAATGAAAAGCAATGCATTTTTTATGATACAAGCCCTCTCAAAAAAAGTTCAGGATGCTGTATGGTATATACTTACAGACCACTAGTATGCCGTTTATTTGGCTTTAGTTTTACAAAAAATAAATATGGGGCGATAGTTCCTGTGGCATGCTCTATTCTACAAAAACAATATAAAGATAAGAGTAATTTTATTGCAATTGCCAAAGATTCTTTACCCATGATGAGCTCTTTTTCATTGCAGTCAATAATGATAGACACAGTAAGAAGTGATAGATACCCAATAAATGAGGCTTTTGTTAAAGCGATGGAGTATGTGGTGTTGAAAATAAGTTTAACAGTGAATGATTCAAATTATAATAAAATTGCTTAAAAATTAAAGAACAACATATTATTATACTTGTAATATTTTGTAACCATCTGATATAATGCAGAAAAAATAAATATATTCAGGTGGTTTATGCCAATAAATAAATTTGAAAATTTACGAAAAAATATTGAATCAAATCCGTTATATGGTATTGTTATTGGATGTGTACTTGGTTTGCTTATTATTGCTTTTGTATTCACTGATGTCTACAGACTTTTTGAATATAAACTGTTTGATGTCCGTTTTAAAATAAAACCACAGCTTCCACAATGGGAATATCTTACCTTTCTTGATATTGATGACAACAGCATTACTAATGTAGGACAATTCCCTTGGCCACGATATATCTACGCACAAGGTCTGGAGGTGATAAAGGATATTGGACCAAAGCAGATTGCATTTGATATCCAGTTTATGGATAAATCACCACGTTATGCGCAGCCTGAAATATTAAAAATAGTTGAAGAAAAGGTAAAAGCCGGCAAAAGAATTACATATGAAGAGTTAAATCAGGCAATACTAGATAGTGACAAACTCTTTTCAGAAGCTATCAGCAAAAATAATGTTATTTTGGCTTATTCATTTTTAAATCGTACTTTAACAGAAGCAAAATTATCTCCAGAAGAACAAAAAAAACGTAATGAGTCCATTCAGCGATTTGAAAAAATAGCTTCAATCCCTGTTCCCAAGGATAAGCAGAACGAATTTGCACGTTACATTGACCCTACCAGAGTAATTATCCAGTATCCAATACCTGAGATTGCCATGAGTGCAAAGGATTTTGGGTATGTCGATAGCGACTTTGATATGGATGGTATTGCCCGGCGTATCAGACTTATACGTGTATTTAAAGATAGAATTTATTTCCACATGGCAATGGTCATGCTCATGGATTTGATGAAAGTGAAGAAGTCGGATGTGGAGATAGTTCATGGTAAGCATATTATACTGCATAATGCAACCGATCCCATAACATTGAATAAAAGGGATTATGTAATCCCCATTGATGATGCTGGCATGGCGTATGTTCACTGGAGTGGAGAATTTACAGAGACTTTCAATCATGTGTCCTTTTACGCATTGCTAGAATATAGTCAGCTAAAAGATACTGTCCATGAGTTTTTTGATGAACAGGAAGTTCAATCAAAAAACACTGAGCGCAGCAGACTATATGGTGAGCTGGCAACAATGAATGAAATATTAGAAAAAACAAAAGACCTTAAGGCAAAACAGGAACTATGGAAAAAAATTACCAATACCCGCCAACGATTATATGAAATAGAAAGAGGGTATATTAAGAACCTGGAAAATCAATTAATGGAGATACAAAAACAATCAAAAGAAAGTAATGATACCAAGTTACAGGAGGCAAAAACAAATTTAATTAATTTTATTAATGCTGCACGATTAGTACTAGAAGTTGATCGGCTAAAAGATCATTCATGTATAATTGGATTAACTGCAACTGCATCCCATGATATTGGTGTAACGCCACTTTCGTCAGAATATTTGATGGTTGGGACATATCATAATTTTATTAATACAGTTTTACAGCAGGCCTATATTCATCAGATTCCTCAATGGATAGATTATTCCCTAATTTTATTTTTTGCAATTGTACTGGTACTAGCGGTACAAAGGTTAAGTGCAACTGGAACAATCATTGCAATAGTTGGAACTCTGGTTGTGTATAATATTGTTAATATAGTTCTATTTTCATTTAAAAATCTTTATATGGACCAATTAGGGGTATCGCTGGCAATTCTTTTACCTTCTGCAATTATCAGTAGTGTGAAATTTATGAGTGAGGAAAGCCAAAAGCGTTACATTAAAGAAGTCTTTTCAAAATATATGGCACCTAGAGTAGTAGAAGAATTAATAAAGGATCCAGGAAAATTACAATTAGGCGGAGAATTGCGAAATATAAGTATATTTTTCTCAGATGTTGCGGGGTTTTCATCTATTTCAGAAAAATTAACACCACCACAGCTTGTTGCATTATTAAACGAATATTTATCCGAAATGACCGATATAATTTTACGTTATGAAGGAACTGTGGATAAATATGAGGGTGATGCAATTATAGCATTTTTTGGTGCCCCCCTTGCATTTGAGGATCATCCAGAAAGGGTGTGTCTAGCTGCTATTGATATGAAACGCAGGCTGGCAGAATTAAGAGAAGAATGGCGGAAAAAAGGCACTTTTGAGCTAAAGGTACGAATGGGTATAAATACCGGAGATGCGGTTGTTGGTAATATGGGCTCAAGACAACGGATGGATTATACGATGATGGGCGATGCAGTGAATCTTGCTTCACGGTTGGAAGGTGCTAATAAATATTATGGTACGTATACTATGATAAGCGAAACAACATACGAACGAGTAAAAGATATAATTGAGGCAAGAGAACTTGATCTGATACGAGTGGTGGGCAAAGAACAGCCCATTAAAGTGTATGAACTACTAGGCAAGAAGGGCACTTTACCGGATTATATGTATGAAATGCTAAAAAAATATAATGAAGGTTTAGCTCTATTCAGGGAACGCCAATGGGATGAAGCTCTGTCAGCTTTTAAGGCAGGAGTTAAAATTGTACCTGATGATGGTCCTTGCAAAACTTATATAGAGCGTTGTAAAGAATTTGCCAAAACTCCACCCCCAAAGAAATGGGATGGAGTTTACAGGCTTAAAACAAAATGATATTATTTACTGCTGTTTTTTATATTTCATCTGACCGGCCCATTTAGGAGTTCCATCGTCATTGCGTAATGCAAATTCTTTTTCCTTAGTTTTAATAGTTTTTGCTATAATAACAGTTTCATTATTCATTGTTGTCTTAGATCCAAAAATTGTAACACTATCTCCTTTTTTAACTTTGATATTTTGATTAACATAATCAGTGGGTCCTAAAAAAACTTTTACTGTTTCGTTATTACTTTTTACTTTTATATAAAAATGGTTCATAGTTGAACCGCAGCAGGGGTGTGATTCATTTATAATGTCATCGACAACACCAGAAACAGTTGCCTCGGTTTTTGCATTATACATATGATACATCATTCCTTTGCCATGATGATGCTGAGCAAATACTAAAGTAGATACAAAAATAAAACTTAATGTTAAAATTGTTTTTACATTGTACATAATGTTACTCCTTTTTAAGATATTAAGAATATACTTAAATATAATATGTTAAATCATAAATGTCAAGTGGGGTTTCTCATTATTTTAGGATACAGCATTAGAGTAAAGTGATTTTTCTTATTTGGATATTCTTAAAAATATTTTCATATATTGACATTTATTATAATGTTTCATGCTATATTTTTCTGTAATAGCGTTGCTTACAGTATAATTGTAAAACGATTTAATGACATGCATTGTCTAATGGTGTTGCATTAGGGTTTAATTCCTACACTACGTTTTGTACAGTGTTTTCCAAGATGGTTGGCATGTCGCCAAAACAATACCGTAAGGAACACCTAAAAAATGATCAGTTACAAAATCATTGATTTCCATGTGCACTTATTTCCTGATAAAATGTTTGAAGCGCTATGGAAATCGTTTGTAAAAGATTATGGATGGGATGTTATTTATCGCTTATACTATAATGAATGTATTGAATATCTTAAAGAGCATGATGTTGAAAAAATTGTATATTCAAATTATGCTCATAAAGCTGGTGTTGCAAAGCAACTGAATGAATGGAATCTAAAAGTTCTCAATGAACATGATAACGTGTACTGTTTTTGTGCGTTTCATCCTGATGATGATATTACAATTGTACATGAGTTTATTACGCACCCAAAGGT